>DASSUE010000330.1:0-2738 GCA_035707305.1 Gemmatimonadales bacterium | reverse complement strand
GCCCCGGCCGCCAGCGCAGCCGCGCCCAGCGGGATCACAAGCGACGCGATGCCCGCCGCGTGACTGGGGTCGACCACGACCGGCAGGTGGCTGCGCTCGCGGACCAGCGCCACAGCATTGAGATCGAGCGTGTGCCGGGTGGCGCGCTCGAACGTACGGATCCCCCGCTCGCAGAGCACCACATTGGGATTCCCCTCAGCCAGGACGTATTCCGCCGCCATCAGCCACTCGTCCACCGTCGCTCCTGCGCCGCGCTTGAGCAGGATCGGCTTGCCACTACGGCTGGCAGCGCGCAATAGCGAAAAGTTCTGCATGTTGCGCGCCCCGATCTGGAGCATGTCGGCGAAGTGCGCCACCACCGGTACCTCTTCCCAGCTGAGGACCTCGGTGACCACGGGAAGACCGGTGCGCTCGCGGGCGTTGGCGAGATAGCGGAGCCCCTTCACGCCGAGGCCCTGAAAATCGTACGGCGAGGTACGCGGTTTGTACGCGCCGCCTCGCAGCATGTCGCCGCCCGAGCGCGCGACGATCTGTGCCGTCTCGAGGATCATCGCCTCGCTTTCAACCGAGCAGGGACCTCCGATCAGCACGGCATCGGCGCCGCCGAAGCGCACCGGCCCCACCTCGATCACGCTCCCTTCCGGCTTCCTCCGCCGGTCCACCAACGGCACCTCCGGCTTCGTGGCGTGGTGGGCCGGGGTTGGCATCGGCGCGGCGAACCGGAGCGCGCCATCGGGCGAGGCCTCGTAGGTCCCCAGGATCACGAGTTCCGCGGCCAGGGCCTCGATCTCCTCGAGTGCCTCCGCCACTCGGGGGTCTGACGCCGCGCCCGCCACGTCCACGTAGAACCGGTAGGTCCACGGTTTCGACCGCTCGGGGCGGGATTGCAGCGCCATCACGTTAACGCCCCGCGCCCCGAACGCCTGCAGGGTGAGCGCCAAGCTGCCCGGTTTGTGATCCAGACACACGATGAGCGACGTCTTGAACGGCTGCGTCGAGCGCTGTGGCGGCGCCTCCCCCGCGCGGGCAAAAGCGAGAAACCGGGTCTGGTTGGTGGGATCGTCCTCGATGCGCTCGGCCAGTGGTACCAGGGCGTGTGCGTCCGCGGCATGGCGGGACGCGATGGCGGCGAACGCCGGGTTGCCCTCGCGCGCCACGATCTCCACGCTGCCCGCGGTGTCCCACGCGCTCACCAGCTCGGCGCTGGGCAGGTGCTTGCCGAGCCAGATCCGGCACTGGCCCAGCGCAACGGGATGCGACAACACCCGCTGGATTCCGTCGAGCGTTGCACCGGGCAGGCCGATCAACGTGTGGTGCACCGGGAGCAGGATCTCGTGGGTGAGCGCCAGGCGCCCATCCCCGAACGCCTCGTGCAGCAGGTCGTAGGTTGTCGTCACCGAGCCGATGAGCGAGTTCTCGATCGGCAGAATGCCGGCGTCGGCGGTGCTGTCCCGGACCGCGGTCACGACGTCCTGCACGTCGCGGCAGGGAACCGCCTCGAGCTCCGGCCACCGGCGACGGGCCGCGGCTTCGCTGAAGGAGCCCACGGCTCCCTGGATGGCTACGCGCATAGCGATCTCTCTGCTCCGCGATGGTGAAAAAACACAACGCCCCGCCGGGATCCCGGCGGGGCGTCGAAGGGTCCGTTCTCGAGTGGCCTACCGCACGCGACCACCGGAACCGGACGGGCCTCGAGCCACGCCGGATCGGGTAAAGTAGAAGAACCAGTAGTAACAGGTCGGGTGCATAGTTATGAGTGTATCGCCCGTTCGAGGACGCGTCAAGCCGCGCACGCGATCCGTTGCGAACCCGGCGCGGGTTATCTTACGGGCCACTCACCACGCATGTCCTCGGAGTCAGCCTTGGCGACGACGTCCACTCGTTGCAGCGCGCCGGTACGTTCGCACTGCGCTCGCTCGCGGCTTCTGCCGCTGCTGGCGGCCATGTTGCTCGCGCCCCGCGGCGGCGCGGAGGCGCAGGGGTTGCCCGCCTGGACTCCCATCAACCCTGCCGCCGCGAGTCGAACTGGGCTCGGCTTCCAGCCCTATGTGGAGCCGACCGCCAAGCGTTGGCGCGCCGCCATCAACGTCGAGTACGGGAGCGCCATCGAGTACAATCTGCCGTCCGCCGAGACCAACTGGCTGCTCGACGGGGAGCTCATGCGCATCGATCTCGGGGTCGTGCGCGAGCTCGGTCCCCGGGTGTTCGTCCTGGCGGAGGTGCCCCTGCTGGGGGCGTACGACGGGTTCCTCGACGGTTTCCTCGAGTGGTATCACGACCTGTTCGGCATCGAGATGCCTGAACGGGACGCGCGGCCCCGCAACGCGTTCGCGTATGAGGTGACGACCCCGAATGGGGTGAGGGTGGCGCGAGACCACTCCGGCTTCTTCGTTGGCGACGTCCGGCTCGGCGCCGGCTATCGCTTCAACTCGCTGCTCCAAACGGTTGGATCGGTCACGCTCCCCACCAGTGTCGGGCCCGCCGGCTACGGGCGCGGGACTCTGTCGGTGAATGCCGTGACCACGCTCCGGGCTCCGTTCGCCTCCCGATTCACCTACGAGGGAAGTGTCGGCGTGGGGTTCACCCCGCACCACGGCGAGTTGGCGGAATTCCAGCGCGAACTCTTCTTTTCCGCCACGTCGGGCCTCCGGTTCCGATTCTGGGGGCGGCAGTCGGTGTTCGCGAACTTTCTCTACCATTCGCCGTATTACGAAGACGTGACGCTTCCGGCGCTGGAT
>DASSUE010000329.1:0-10191 GCA_035707305.1 Gemmatimonadales bacterium | reverse complement strand
GGTCGAGGCCTCGTGCTCGACCGACGCGGTGGGATTCTGCACGTCGATGTACGGGAACGTGTGCGCGCCACACCGGTTCCCGATCAGCATCGAATCGCACTGGGTGTAGTTCCGGGCGCCGGCGGCACGTGGCAGCATCTTTATCAGGCCGCGATAGCTGTTGTTGCCCCGCCCTGCGCTGATCCCCTTCGACACCACGGTGCTCCGGGTGTTCTTGCCTATGTGGATCATCTTGGTGCCGGTATCCGCCTGCTGCCGGCCGTTCACGACCGCCACCGAGTAGAACTCGCCCACGGAGTCGTCGCCCTGCAGGATGACGCTGGGATACTTCCACGTGATGGCTGATCCGGTTTCGACCTGCGTCCAGGAGATTTTCGCCCCCCGGAGCGCCTTGCCGCGCTTGGTGACGAAGTTGTAGATCCCACCGCGACCCTCTTCGTCGCCGGCGTACCAGTTCTGGACCGTCGAGTACTTGATCGTGGCACCGTCGAGAGCCACGAGCTCCACCACCGCCGCGTGCAGCTGATTGCTGTCGCGCTTGGGCGCCGTGCAGCCCTCGAGATAGCTCACGTACGAGCCTTCGTCGGCGATGATCAGCGTGCGCTCGAACTGACCGGTATTCTCGGCGTTGATGCGGAAGTAGGTGGACAGCTCCATGGGGCACCGCACCCCCTTGGGCACGTACACGAACGATCCGTCGCTGAACACGGCGGCATTCAGTGCCGCGAAGAAGTTATCACTCGCCGGGACGACCGAGCCGAGGTATCGCTCGACCAGCTCGGGCTGCTCCTGGAGCGCCTCGCCAAACGAGCAGAAGATGATGCCCTTCTCCGCCAGCTTGGCCTTGTACGTGGTGCCAACCGAAACGCTGTCGAAGATGGCATCCACCGCCACACCGGCGAGAATCTTCTGCTCGGTCAAGGGGATGCCCAGCTTCTGATAGGTCTCCAGCAGCTTGGGATCGACCTCGTCCAGGCTTCCGAGGGGCTTCTGCGTCTTCGGCGCCGCGTAGTAGCTGAGGTCCTGGTAGTCGATCGGCGCGTAGGTAATGTTGGCCCAGTGCGGCTCCGTCATCTTCAGCCACCCGCGATAGGCCTTGAGCCGCCACTCGAGCATGAACGCCGGCTCGCGCTTCTTGGCCGAGATGAGGCGGATGACGTCCTCGTTCAAGCCCTTCGGCACGACGTCGGATTCGATATCGGTGACGAACCCGTAACGATACTCGCGGTTGACCAGCGATTCGACCTGGGAACTCATCGATGCTCCTGGACCTGAGGGGCCGGTTCGAGCCGGACCAGGTACTCGCACGCTGCGCATCCCGTCAGCATATGAGACCGCCGCTCGACCGGCGCTCCTAACGTCGACTCGAGGAAACGGGCTTCAGCCCGGCAAAGCTCTGGAAATCGTTCAGCAACAGCCTTCACTGCACAGTTGTGCTCGGTGAGTGTCGCGAAGCTGCTGCTGTGCTGCGCCTTCCACTCGGCCATGTACCCGTCCTCCGACAGCGCCGCGGTGACAACGTCAAGGCGGCGCTCCTTGGACAGACCGTCGAGCGAGGGGCCGAGCCGTTTCTCGAGGGCCGTAAAATGGGCTTCCAAGACCCGAACCGCGGCCTCCCGACCACCCTCCGCAACGACGTGATCGAGGACCTCGATGAGCGTCGCCTCGTAGCGGCGGGGGAACAGACCTTCTCCAGCGCCGGTCAGGCGATAGCTGAAGACGGGTGCTCCCACCCCGCGGTGCTTCCGGCTGTATTCGACTAGCCCCTCGGCCTCGAGTTCCTTGAGATGGTGCCGGATTCCGTTGAGCGAGTATCCCAGCGTTTGACCGAGCTCTCGGGCCGTAACCCCCGGCGTGCGCTTAAGTTGGACGAGGATCTCGGAACGAGGTCCTCGCAGACCGACGAACGCGGTGGAAGCAGGCCGTTGGGCGTGAAGCTGACCGTCCATGCCTGGAATCCTAAGGAAGACAGTCGGGATTGTCAATTTGAACCAAAAAAATAGCACGAATTAGTACAAGAACACTGCATAGTAGTTGCTACAAATCCTACTTATAGGACTCTGGCCGCCTTGACATTCCAACCGCATATTCGCCCTGATTCTGACCCGCGGCTTCGAGGCCCGTATGACGATCCATCGCATTCGCTTACTCGGCGACCCCATCCTGCGCACCCGATGTCAGCCGATCGCACGGCCGACGTCCACCGCGGTTAGGGTGATCATCGACGACCTCCGCGAAACCCTGAGAGACTGGCAATCCCGTTTCGGCGGCGGCCGTGCGATCGCGGCACCTCAGATCGGCGCGCCGGTACGGATCGTGTACGTGGAGATGGACAAGGCATGGCCGCTCATCAACCCGGAGATCGTCGATATCGGTACCGACGATTTCGCGGTGTGGGACGACTGTTTCTCCTTCCCGAA
This sequence comes from Gemmatimonadales bacterium, assembly GCA_035707305.1. Lineage (GTDB taxonomy): Bacteria > Gemmatimonadota > Gemmatimonadetes > Gemmatimonadales > GWC2-71-9 > DASQPE01. The sequence goes on along the minus strand of DASSUE010000329.1, from coordinate 7,771 downwards.
CCTGCTGGTCCGTGTTTCCCGCGCGTACCGAATCCGGGTTCGCTATCAGGACGTCAAGGGGGAGTGGCAGGAAGTCGAGCTCGAAGGAGATCGCGCGGAGCTGCTGCAGCACGAGATCGACCACCTCGACGGGGTGCTCGCGGTGGATCGTCCGCATGGGTTGGATCCGTTCTGCCTACGTGAGGAATGGAATCGGATCCACGCGCCGGCGGGGCGCTATGGTCCTCCCGAGCCGCGAGACGACAGTTACGCTTCCCAGGAGATGCTGGACGCCTCGGACGTGAGCTGACATCTGCCCACGGTGACAGCCACAGTTCCCAAGCCCGGAGTCCCCGAGATGCCTCCGTGCGCCCATCGCGCACGGGCGTACTCCGGTCCGTCGCGGGCCGACGTGCTCGAACTTCGCCTGCGCCATGGCCACCCGTCGCTCTTCACGCTGTACCGCGAGCCGCTGATGCTGGTGGAGGGCCACCTCCAGTGGCTCTTCGACGAAACCGGGCGGCGGTACCTCGATATGTTCGCCGGAATCGCCACGGTGTCGTGCGGCCACGCACACCCGGAGGTCGTCCGGCGGATCCAAGAGCAGGCCGGAACCCTTCAGCACGTCTCCAACCTCTACGTACACCCGAACCTGGCGCTGTTCTGCCGGGAGCTCGCGGCCCGATTACCGGCCGGCCTCGACGTCACCTACCTCGTGAACAGCGGGAGTGAGGCGAACGACCTCGCCGTGACGATGGCGAGGCTCTACACCGGCCGAGTCGACGTGATTGCGCTCAAGAACGGCTATCACGGCGGTAGTCCCAGCTCGATGGCGCTGAATGGCCTCTACACCTGGAAGCTGCCGACCGAGTTGAGCGCGGGCGTGCACCATGCCGCCTGTCCCGACCCTTACCGGAGCCCTTTTCGGGGACCCGCCGCCGACATCGCCGGCCGGAGCGTGGACGATCTTCGAGGTCTGATCCGTACGGCCACGCCGGGACGGATCGCGGGGTTCATCGCTGAGCCGATACAAGGCGTGGGCGGTGTGACCCACGGGGCTCCCGCCTACCTCCGGGAGGCATACGCGGTCGTCCGGGAGCACGGCGGTGTGTGCATCAGCGACGAGGTACAGACCGGCTTCGGGCGGACCGGGGACTATTTCTGGGGGTTCGAGCGGTCGGGGGTCGTGCCCGACATCGTGACGATGGCGAAGGGGATCGGCAATGGAATGCCTCTCGCTGCCGTCACGACCCGGCGCGAGATCGCCGAAACACTCACCCAGCGACTTCACTTCAACACGTTCGGCGGCAACCCGGTTGCCGCCGCGGCCGGTCTGGCGGTGCTGGACGTGATCGACCGGGAGCAGTTGCAGGACAATGCGAGGGTGGTTGGGCGGCAGCTCCGGGAAGGGCTCGACCGGCTGAAAGCCCGTCACGAGCTGATCGGCGACGTGCGGGGCCACGGTCTGATGCTCGGCGTCGAGCTGGTGCGCAACCGAGATACGCAGGAGCCGGCCGTGACCGAGACGCTCGAGACGCTCGAGACCCTGCGGGACTGCGGCGTTCTGATGGGGAAGGGCGGCCTGGACGGCAACGTGCTCCGGATCAAGCCGCCGCTGTGCATCACGGGCGCCGATGCCGACTTCGCCGTGGACGCCCTCGACTACGCATTGACCCATGCCGCCAGTGTCTAGCCCTGGCGGCGAGCGACCGCGGTATCGCGAGTATGCCCCGTCGGCGGATCTCGCCCAGGTGGTGCGGTGCTTCTGGCATATCACCGCCCCCAATGCGGTCAGCACGATCAACCGGATCTGTCCGGACGGCAGCGCCGATATCGTCATGGCCGCCGACGGGTCGATCCGCGCTATCGGCACGATGCGAACCGCCGTGACCATGTCGGTGGCCGGGTGGGTGGATACCTTCGGGGTGCGGTTCCGGCCCGGGGAGGCGTTCCCGTTTCTGGATGCCAGTGGGCGAACTCACCGATGCTGCCGCGGATATGCGCGAGCTGGGATGGAAGGGCGCCGTGGCCCTGGCCGAGCGAATCGCAGAGACGGACAGCATCGCTGCAAGACTCGCGGTCGTGGAATCGTTCCTTCGCCCGTCGCGACGCGACGGCACGGCGACCGACTCCGCCGGCGATCCGCGCGGCGATCGACCTGCTCGAGCGATCGCTTGGCAGGCCCGGGCTCGGCGCGGTCCGCGAGCTCACCGGCGCCACTGAGCGGACGCTCGAGCGACAATTCCACGAGTTGGTCGGGCTCTCACCGAAAGCGTTCGAGCGGGTGGCGCGATTCAGGCGTGCCGAGCGGCAGATCCAGCGTCGCCCCCGCGCGCATTCACCGCCATTGCGTTCGAGGCAGGGTACGCCGATCAGCCGCATCTCATCCGCGAGTTCCGGGCATTGGCAGGTATTACGCCCGCGGCCTATGCTCGCGAATGGGATGCTGTCGGGTTCGTTCAATCCAACGATCTGCTCTTCGCGTAAGCTCCCCGTTATCAGGGCGTCGGGGTGCTGGTCCCAAGCGCCCGGGTGTGCGGACCCAACGGCCCGCGACAAATCGAGCATTCGAAGGAGCGACGACGAATGACGGATGAGCTGGTGGCTGCCGAGCACGATCGGCGCGTGGACTACATCGAGCTCAGTGCGAAGGACTTGTCCGCCGTGAAGCGGTTCTACGGCGATGCGTTCGGGTGGAGATTCACCGACTACGGTCCGGACTACACCAGCTTCGCCGACGGGCGTCTCACAGGCGGGTTCCGCCGCGCGAATGAAGCCACCCGCGGGGGAGTCTTGGTGGTCATCTTCGCGCTCGACCTGGAAGCAGCCGAGAAGGCGGTGACCCGCGCCGGCGGGCGGATGGTTAAGGCGATCTTCAGCTTCCCGGGCGGCCGTCGATTTCACTTCACCGATCCGGCAGGGAACGAGCTGGCGGTTTGGAGCGACCGGCCGCGCTGATCAGAACCACTGACCGACGCGCACCAGCAGGCCGCCGCGGTCGTCGGTGTTGTACCCGTACTCGAGCCGGACCGGTCCGATCGGCGTTTCGACCGAGAATCCCGCGCGCGCTCCGCCGATCCAGGCATCGTCGGCGAGAAGAGCGCCGGCATCGGCGGAGCGGCCCGCGGCCAGCTCGACCCGCAGGCCGACTCGCGGCGTCACCCGCCGCGTGACGATCAGCGCGGCCATTGCCTCGCGCTGCCCTCGCCGCTCCGTGATATGGAGTCCCGGAAACCCGTCGAACCCGCCCAGAGGGAATGCGGCCTGCACCGGGAGATCCTCGCCCCACCCTAGCCGAAGCCGGGGCCGCAACTGCAGGCCCAGCGCGGGGACTACGGTCGATGCGGTGAGCTGATAGCGCTCGTAGTCGCCGGTCAATAGGACTTCGCCGATCACCGCCTGATCCGGCACCCGCCCAAGTTGCTCCAGCCGAAAGACGCCCCCAGTCGCTGTCGCTCCGACACCCTCGGGATCGTTCCAGAGGTGCAGGAATCCGGCCGCCTGAATCCACCAGTCGCCTCCGAGCCAGCGTTCCGCCCCAGCGATGCCGATGGCCTCCTGCACCTCGAGCTTGGGCAGCTCGGTGCCTTCGACATCGAATTGGCGGATCGACTCGTCCGCCGCGCGGACGCGGGCGAAGGGCGTGATCCGGTTCGGGCGAAGCGCGGATCCCCAGCGCAGCGCGGCCGCGAGCTCGCTCCGAAGCTCTCCGGCGAACAGGACCCCGCTCACCTCGATGTGTTTGCGAAACAGCCTCCGCTCGAGGCCGGCGATCCAGATTCGACCGCCCAGCTCGTTGTCGTAGGCGGCTCCCATGGCGACGGTTTGGCGGGGTGGTCCCCGCGGATCGAGCCGGAGCCGCATGGAATCGCCCTCGACCGCCGGATTCAGCCAGAGAGATTCGAGCAGCCCGGAGCGCGAGAGCCGCCGGACGCGAACCTCGAACGCGTCCTCGTCGAACGTTGTGTGGGGTCGGAGGCGGAGCAGTCGCAAGAGCGCTTGGCCATCCGCTGGGCTCAACCGTTCGACGGTGACATCGGCGAGCGCGCGCGAGAGCGGGGGCGGCAGCTGGCCGGCGCGCGCGACGGCACAGGCTGGAACCGGAGCCGCATGTCGTGCCGCCGTCACGCCACGTGCGATGAGACTATCGATCCGGAGGGAGTCGAAGTCGAGCGGGGCAAAGTTGATGACCTCAGGGCGAATGAAGATGTCGTCGCGCCCGAGCGAGTCCGCCGGCTGGAGAAAGAGGAAATCGATCAGGCGATCGAGCTGAGCGATCGGCGACTCATAGTCCACTTCCTTCTTGCGGCCGCCGCCGACATCGGACACGATCACGCGCTGAATCCCCGGCGCACGGCGCGCGGGATCCACGGGCACGTTGTCCGCGATGCCGCCGTCCACGAAGAGAACCCCGTCCACCTGAACCGGACGGAAGACGACCGGAATCGCGAAGCTCGCGCGGACCGCCTGGCCCAGATCGCCACCGGCCAGCACCTGGGGCTCGCCAGTCGCCAGGTTCGTCACCACCGCACGAAATGGAATCGGTAACGAATCGAAGTCGCCGGCAGCCGCCAGGTTCCCGGGCAGGAGACCGGTGGTGACCAGCGCGTTGATCTCCGGTTCGTCGACCACCGCAGTGCGCAGGCGGAGTCCGTGCCGGCCGGGCTCCCACTGGATCAGCGGGCGAAGCGGGCCGAGGGTCCTGGCGAGCAGCCGTGGCTCGGCCCGGACGAGGTCGACGACCGAGTACCGGCGGACGAGCGTATCGAGCTCGGCGCCGGAGTAGCCGCTGGCGTACATCGCGCCGATGATCGCGCCCATGCTCGTTCCCACCACGAGATCGGGCCGGTAGCCAAGCTCGTCCAACACCTTCAACACGCCGATGTGCGCGAGCCCCTTCGCTCCGCCGCCGGACAACACCAGCGCGGTGCGCGGTGGGTCGCAAACCTGGCTCTCCGACCGACTCACCACGGCGCTCGTGAGCGCGAGCGCGAGCAACCAACGGGACACCTTGCGTACCCCCAGACCCCTTCGTATAAGTACGCTTCGCCCGGACCGGGACCCTTCCGCCCGGGCGCTTCGCCCAGCGACCGCGCAGAGGAGCAGCCGCATGACGTACGTGATCACCGAAGCTTGCATCGGCGTCAAGGACCGGGCCTGCGTGGATGTATGCCCGGTAGATTGCATCTATGAGGGCGAAGATCAGCTGTACATCCATCCGGACGAGTGCATCGACTGCGGCGCGTGCGAACCCGAATGCCCGGTCTCGGCGATTTTCCCCGAAGAGGATGTGCCGGAAAACATGCAAGCGTATGTTGCGAAAAACAAAGAGGTCTTCGCCGGCGACAACCCACCCGGGCGTCCCAAGCGCTGACGCAGCATCGCTTCGATGCGAAATGGCCCCTCGGACAGTATCGCCGAGGGGCCTCGTCTTTCAACGCACTCGTGCGCCCCCCAGAGAGGCGACCCGCGGAGCCGGCTGATTGCGCCGGCTCCGGGGCCGTTTTGTGGGAAGGAAACCTGAGGTCAACGACCATTCGACCCGGAGCCAAACGGCCGCTAAGTGCTAAACGCGTGAGCGGCCCGAACGGTTTCAGCCCAGTGAAGCGAGGAAGGCGCGGATGGCGCTCGACGTCGGTTGGGGCGACTCGAGCATGGGAAGGTGTGCCGCGCCGGGGATGACGGTGAACCGTGCCCCGGGGATCCGGTCGGCCATGGCGCGCACCCGCTCGACCGGGATGAGGCGGTCGTCGCCACCGGCAAGCACGAGCGTCGGCAGGCGCTCCAGCGTAGCGAGGAGCGGCGTACTGTCGGACCGCTCCCGCATAGCGGCGAGGGCGCCCACGATGCCGGACACCGGGGTGCGAGCCATCAGCTGATGCACCCGTTCCGCCAGGCCGGGATTCTCCTGCCGGGAGTCGGGGGCGAGCATGTTGGGCAGCATCGTATCCGCGATCGCCGCGGCACCGAGCTCTCGGGCCTGCTGTGCCGCGGCCTCCCGCGCCTTGAGCCCTTCCGGCGTGTCGGGCTCGGCGCGGGTGGCGACCAGAATCAGGCCTGACACCCGGGTGCGATACCGGCGGAGCACCTCGAACGCGATGTAGCCGCCCATGGAATGGCCGCAGAGCACCGCCCGGTCCACTCCCAGCGCATCCAGAAGGGCGACAAGATCGTCCGCATACGTGGCGATCCCGTAGCCCAGATCGGGAGCATCCGAGCTGCCCATCCCGCGCAAGTCCGGCGCGATGCGCCGCCATCCATCTAGCGCATCGAGCTGCGGGAGCCAGATGCTGTGATCGAGCGGATAGCCATGAATGAAAAGCACCGCAGGGCCGCCTCCCCGCAGATCCACCGCCAGACTCACGCCGTTCACGGTGAGGCGCTGGTCTCCGCCGGGGGTTCGAGCGTTGACGAAGCTGGTGAACTCGGCTGGTACCGGGGTCGGGCGCCCCGATGCATCGATGCAGACGAACAGAAACTCGGCGGACGCGATCAGCACGTCGTCGCGCAGGCGCCGCGCGGACTGGCGCAGCGTGAAGCTGGTGCGCCCGTGATGCACCAGGGTCAGATGAAAGCGGAGCACATCGCCGGGAAACGCGGCGGCGAGGTATTCGACCGATGCCTTGCGAACCGCCGGCCAGGCCGCGTGCCTGGTGAAGACATCCATCCCCGGCCCGTGAGCCACCGTCTCCCAGCGGGCGCGCTCGAACAGCGCGAGAAACGATGCCTGGTTGAGGTGGCCGAACGCGTCACACTCATCGGGATAGACCGTCAGGTCGATGTCCGCGGGCGGCATGGCTGGATGGATGATAGATGGGCAGATGGGCTGAGGGGCAGATGGGCAGAGGAATCGGTGCCGCCCTATCTTCAGTCATCGGCCGGTGCTGCATGTGTCCGGCTGACCCTTTCACGCCACCCTGTTCACCGTATGCCAACCACCGACTACATCCGCCACGCCGCCCGGCTCGCCCGCAAGGTCCACATGGATGCCGCGATGGGCGGCACGCCACAACCGGATGGGGAGTTCTTCAAGACGCTCGCCAAAGCCCTCGAAGAGATCGCCGCGGCCCTGGAGCAGGTCGCAAAGCGTGAGTGACGGGTGCGACGTCGAGCTGATCGAGTCGTCCGGGGCGTTCGACGCGCTCTTCGCTGAGCTGGGCGCCGAAAGGCTGCTCGCAGTCGACACCGAGGCGGCGAGCTTCCACCGCTACCGCGACAGGGTGTATCTCCTGCAGGTGTCGTCCCGCCGGCGCACCGCCGTGGTCGATCCGCTCGCGGTGCCTGACCTCGCCGCGCTGGGCCGCGTGCTCGCGGATCCCTCGGTGGAGACCGTGTTTCACGACGCCGATTACGATCTGCGCTTGCTGGAGCAGCAATACGGGTTTCGCGCCACGCGGCTGTTCGACACCCGGGTGGCCGCGCAGCTCTTGAACGAGCCCTCGATCGGGCTCGCGGCACTGCTCGAGAAATACTTCGGAGTGCAGCTGGATAAGCGATTTCAGCGTGCCGACTGGTCGGCGCGACCGCTCTCGCGCGCCATGATCGCCTATGCTGCCTCGGATACCCGCCACCTCCCCGGGCTTCGTGACGTGCTGCGCGAGCAGCTCGAGCGACGGGGCCGGTTGGCGTGGGCGGAGGAAGAGTTCGCGCAGCTGGCGCAGGTTCGGTGGCGCGGCGACGACAGCGAGCCCGGGTTCCTGCGTATCAAGGGCGCGAAGGCGCTCCGGGGCCGGTCGCTTGCCGTCCTGCGAGAGGTGTTCGAGTGGCGGGAGGAGCAGGCGGCGCGGACCGA
>DASSUE010000328.1:0-12279 GCA_035707305.1 Gemmatimonadales bacterium | reverse complement strand
GGTCAAGTCCCCCCAGCAGATCGGGCGCGGGCTCCACGTGGACTACCTGCTCACCGGCACAGTGCAGTGGGACCAGGAGTCAAAGCGGAACCGGGTTCGCGTCACCCCAGAGCTGGTCCAGGCAGCCAACGGCGCAACCCGCTGGGAGCAGCCGTTTGACGCGCCTCTCACCGACGTGTTCCAGGTCCAGGGAGACGTTGCCGGCCGGGTGGCGCGCGAGCTCGGCGTTGCGCTTGGCGCCGGCCAGCGGCGCCATCTCTCGGAGCGGCCTACGGGCGACCTCGACGCCTACGATCTTTACCTGAAAGGGCGTCACGCGTGGCATCAGCGAACCGCCCCCGGGCTGGAGCAGGCGCGGCGGCTGCTGGAGCAAGCGATCGTACTGGACCCCGGCTTTGCGCCGGCACACGCCGCGCTGGCCGATGTGTACGTCGTGCTACCACTCTGGAGTGACCTGCCGCCGGACCAGACGTATCCCCGTGCCAAGGCCGCGGCGCTCAAGGCGCCCAGGCTGGACAGCATACTGGCCGAGCCGTATGCCGCCCTCGGCGACGTCAACGCCATGTACGAATGGGATTGGGCGGCGGCGGAGCGAAACTTCAAGCGCTCGTTGGCGCTCGATCCCAATAACGCGAACACTCGCCACTGGTACAACGGCGACTTCCTGATGTCGGCGGGACGCATGCGCGAGGCTGTGGAGCAAGCCCACCGTGCGGCGAGCTGCTGGAGCGCCGGTCCAAGGGCAACATCAGTCCTGCCAACATCGCCTTACTGTTGGCGGGACTCGGCGATACCGCGCAGACGTTTGTCTGGCTGGATCGCGCGCGCGAGATCCATGATCCGCATCTCGTCTACAACTTTGTGATCGATCCACTGATGGAGCCGATGCGCCGCCACCCGCGCGGCCGCTCCCTCCTCCGAGCGATGGGGTTGTCCGAGACCCGCTGACCCCGGCTCTACCGCAGCCGGGATGCGGGCGCTATCGTATCGGCCCGTTCTCTCTAAACCAACAGGCCACCGATGAGCGCCATCGCTCCGCCCCTCGTTCCGGAGATCGTCCCCGAGCACGTTCACACCCAGGAGTTCCTGACCCCCAAGGCAGTTCGGCGCGGTATCGTGGCCGGCGTGGTCGGCAACATGCTGGAGTGGTACGACTTTGCCCTCTTCGGCTTCTTCGCCCAGCAGCTCGGGGCGCACTTCTTTCCATCCGGCAACCCGACCGCCTCCCTGCTCGCCGCGTTCGGGACCTTCGCGGCCGGGTTCCTGATGCGTCCGGTGGGCGGCGCCCTGTTCGGGTGGATCGGCGACCGCTACGGACGGAAGCAGGCGCTGATCGGATCGGTGCTGGCGATGGCGCTGCCGTCGTTCCTGATCGGCGTCCTGCCCACTGCGGCCACCATCGGGATCGCCGCTCCCATCCTGCTCATCCTGCTCCGCATGCTCCAGGGCGTCGCGGTGGGCGGCGAGTACATGGCCTCGGCCGTGTTCCTGGTCGAAGGATCGATGCCGGGGCGGCGTGGCTTCATGGGAAGCTGGGGACCGTTCGGCGCCTCGGCGGGCACGCTGCTCGGCTCCGCCGCCGGCGCGCTGGTCAACGCGGTGCTGCCCCCCGACGCTGTGATGGCATATGGCTGGCGGATCCCCTTCATCGCGGGGATCGCCGTGGCGCTCGGCGGCCTCGCGATCCGCCGCCACTTCGTCGAGCGCATTCCCCACCAGGCGCCGTCCAAGTCGCCGCTGGGCGAGACGTTCACCGAGTACCGCGGCACGATGCTGCACCTGATCGCGCTGACCGCCGGGATCAGCGTGGGCTTCTACACCACGTTCGTCTATGCCGCCACCTGGCTGGAAGGCATGGGCGTGAAGGCCAGCACCGCGCTCGGCATCAACACGGTGGCGATGGCGCTCCTGCTCGTCATCATTCCGATCGCGGGGCTCGCGAGCGACCGGATCGGGCGTCGCCCGGTGCTGATGTGGGCCGCGGGCGGGCTCATGCTGCTCGCGATTCCGCTGATGGGGTTGATGGCGAGGGGGGAGCCCGCCACGATCTTCGCCGGCCAGATCGGGCTCGCGCTGCTCGTGGGCGCGAATGGCGCCGTGCTGCCGGCCGCGATGGCCGAGCTCGCGCCCTGGCGGGTGCGCTGCACCGTGCTCTCGGTCGGCTACAACGTCTCGCTGGCCGTGCTGGGCGGCACCACGCCGATGGTCGCGGCCTGGCTGGTTTCACGCACCGGATTCGTGCTCGCCCCGGCAGCCTACCTGGCGGTGGCGGCGTTGATCACGTTCGTGGCGGCTGTGATGCTGCCGCACATTCCCCGGCACCGGCTGACGAAGGAGTTCGAGCGACTCCGGCCCCAGTGACACCAATCACCCACGCAACCACAACCCCCTCCTAGGTTCGAAGGACTCGACCCGGGAGGATCACATGTATCGCAATCAGTCAACCATCGCGATGGCCGCGGCGGCGTGCGCCGCCCTGCTCATCGCTGGGGCCTGCAGTCCCGCACCGCGAGACACCGGCACCGCCAGTGGTGGCGCCGATACTGCCGCCGACACCAGTCTGGCAGCGCCGCCGGCTCCGTCATCGGCATCCACGGCCGCCCTTACCGACCCCAACATCGTCGCCCTGTTGGACGAAGCCAACCAGGCCGACAGCGCGTCCGGTGCGCTGGCCCGGAAGAAGGGCACCAACGCCGATGTGAAGGCGTTCGCTCAGCTCATGATGACCGAGCATCACCTGCTCCGCACCAAGGGGCAGGAGCTGGCCAAGAAGCTGAACATTACCCCGCAGCCCCCGGCGAACGATCCGATCCAGACGGCGGCAAAGGCCGAGATGGACGCGCTCAACGCCGCGCCGAAGGGCGCCCAGTTCGACCAAACCTACATCGACCAGGAAGTCGCCATTCACAAGGCGGTGCTTGACCTGGCCGAGCAGGCTCACGGCGCGACCCAGAACGCGGAGCTCAAGTCACTGATCGAGACCGCGAAGCCCTACCTCGAGCGCCATCTCGAGCGGGCCGAGGCGCTGCAGAAGAAGCTCGGCAAGCCGACTGCCTAGCGCCGCAGCAGCACTAACGCGTGGCGATCGCCGACTCCTTCGCTACCAGGAGATCCCCCTCGTGGATCTCAGGGCTGCCGATTTGATCCTTTATCGGATCCTTCTTCACGAACTCGGCGGCCCGCCTGGTGGATTCGGTAGCGCCGGTCTTGTCCTCGAACAGCCCGATGCTTATGAGCTCCTTGCCGCCGACGTTCAACACGTAGTAGCAGTGAAAACCGGGTATCTCCTGGATAGTGGGGACAAAGCTGCTCTCGATCCGCCCCTTGAGGCCGTCGATGGCCTTCTTGTCGAAAGTCCCGCTCTTGGGCTTATAGCGCCGAATGGTGGCAAACATGTACGTCCTCCGATCGGACCAAAGAAAAACCGGCAGAGCATCAGCACGCTCAGCCGGTTTCGCGATTCGCTCCACCCGACGCATGGGCGACCACCAAGATTGCGCCGGGTTTCATAGCATCTGAGAGCGCCCAGTATAGGCCGGCCGCCCCTGCCGTCAAGAGTGCGTCCCCTACCCCGCTTTCTCCAGCACGCCCTCGATCGCGCGTTCGAGCGCCGGGTCGAACCGGGCCGGATCCTCGAGCATCGGGTAGTGACCGCTACCCGGGATGATGATCGCATCGTAGCCGGGCATGTGCCGGCGGTTGACGACCAGATCGGTCGGAAACTTGTCGGCGTTCACCCCGCGGATCGGCACGCCGATCTCCCGCAGCGCCGGGATCGGATCGTACGCCCAGGTCTCTCGCAGCATGGCGATCGAATCCCCTGGTGAAAGCGCGAACGCGCCGCCGAGAACGCGGTCCCGCACCGCGTTGGGCGTAGCCGGCGAGAACAGGTACTGGTTCGCCATCCGGGTGGTGGCGTTCCTGTAGTCGGCCTCGAGCTGTTTCGCGGCGCCTTCGATCTGCTCCGGCGGGGTGCGCTCCTCGGCGTTGAGCAGCATGTCCACCAGCACGATCCCGTTGACCCGGTTCGGCATCCGCCGCGCCGCCTCCAGCACGACCAGGCCGCCCATTGAATGTCCCACCAGGACCACCTGCTTCGCGCCAACGGCCTCCACCACTGCCTCGACATCCCGCCCGAAGCCGGCGATGCTCCATGCGGCTCGCCCGCCACCCGATGCCCCGTGCCCCGCGAGGTCGAGCGTGACGACGCGACGCCGCGCGGCCAGCCGAGGCACCTGGCCGTCCCACAGGCGGTGGCCGGTGGCCCAGCCGTGGACCAGCACCACGGTTGGTTCCCCAGTGCCGATCACCTGAAAGGTGATCGGGACGCCATCGGCGGACCGTACTGTGGTCATCGCGTGTCTCCTCCACGTTTACGCGGCCGCCTCCTGGGCCGGGCGGGCCAGCCGCATCGGCCGAGCGTACTCGCCTTCGAGTTCTCGCACCCACCACTGTCCCGTCTCGCGGCGCTCGCGGGGTGTGGTGAACCGGTAGTGGTAGAACCGGGCCCGCACCCACTCCGGGGGCGCGTCGCCAAACGGATTCCAACGCAAGAGCCGAAGTGTCGCGCGGTCGCCCTCCAGCAATTTTACCATGAGTGGAATGAACCAGTCCTCCGCGTAGCCGGCCCGGAGCGCGGCGAACCACATGAGCCAGTCGAGCCGGAGATGGAACGGGGCTACCTGGGGTGGCCGTCGCTTGACGTTTCCGGGCTTCCCGCGGAACTCATACTCCCGCCACTGAGTGGTGGCATTGAGCACCGCCTCGTCGGTTCCCTCCACCACCACCTCGCGGCGCACGCGCGTCACGCTGCCGAACGCGCCGTAGGTGTTCACGAGGTGATAGCGGTTGAAGCTGTAGTTCATGAGCTGTCCCCGGCTCACGAGGTTGAGTGCGGGGCGGTAGCTCAGCACCAGCACGAACAACACCAGGCCGAGCACCAGCGTCACGAACCAGAGCGGCGCGGTCGAGCCGGGGCTCGGTGCGGCAGCACCGGGGACGAGTGCGTGGGCGAACGAATCGGGCAGTGCCGACGCCGCGATTACCATGGTGATCAGGTTGAGCCAGGCGTAGTTGCCGCTCACGATGAGAAATCCCTGGGTCACGATCATGATCACGGCCCCGACGCCTGCTATCGGTTGCGGGAGGCAGATCATGACCGGCGCTGCCAGTTGAGCTACGAAGTTGCCCGCCACCTCCATCCGGTGCACCGGTTTGGGCACCTGGTGGAAGTACCAGCTCAGCGGGTTCGGCATCGGCTGGGTTTCGTGGTGGTAGTACATGCAGGTGAGATCGCGCCAGCACTGGTCGCCGCGAAGCTTGATCAGGCCCGCGCCGAACTCGACCCGGAACGTGAGCCACCGGAACAGCAGGAGCACCGGAAGCGGCGGAGGCGTGCGATCGTTCCCGAGGAAGATGGCCAGGAAGCCGGCCTCGAGGAGCAGCGACTCCCATCCGAAGGCGTAGAACCGCTGGCCCACATTGACGATCGACAGGTAGAGCGCCCACAGCAGGAACCAGACGAGCATCGTGACCGGAAGCGGCGCCTGCTGCGGAAGCCCCACCACGACGCCGGCTGCCAGCAGCGCGCCGGTCACCGCCACGACGCGGAGCAGCCGGTCCGAATAGCGGAATTGGAACAGGCTGGGCGCCTCGCGGAACCCCGCGAAGCGCAGGTAGTTCGGCACCGGCATGAGCCCCCGCTCGCCCAGGAGCGCGGGGAACTCGTAGAGTGCTTGGAGGAACGCGAGGAGATAGATCAGCCCCAGGCCGCGCTCGATCACGAGCCGGCCGATCCAATAGTCGGGGGCGGCGAACCATTCCATCGGTCGTCCGTCCCCAATGTAACTTCCGCTGTCGCCACACCGGATAGCCAGTGACCGTGGACACGGCCCTGGTCCCGAAGCATCCCCGATTCAACGAGGTTGTCCCCCGGCCCCTGCCCGATGACCATCGCCCACTACGTCGCCCTCGGCGACTCCATGAGCAGCGACCACTATCCCACCTGCGATGCCCGCGGGCTCGACCTGCCGCCGCCGGTGCTTGATCCGCTCGGCGCCGCCGCCCTCCTGCATGAACGTCTTCGCGCCGTCTCGCCCGGCAGTTCGTTTCGCAACCTGACCGAAGACGGGGCCATGATCGACGACGTGGTGACCGAGGAGCTGGCCCGGCTGGGACATGATTCCAGCGAGCCCGGGATCGTCGTGACCCTCACGGCCGGCGGCAACGACCTGCTCGATGCGGTCGCGGCCGGCCGGCGGCTCGATGCCGCGGTCGACCGGATTCAGCGCCGGTACGGTGAGCTGGTCGCCACGTTGCGGGAGGAGCTGCCGCAGGCGACGCTCGTGCTGACCACGGTGTACGACCCCACTGACGGCACCGGTCGGCTGCCCGGGTTCGAAATGCTGGGTCCGCTTCCCCTGCAGTATCTGAGTCTGTTCAACGCGTACGTCGGCGAGGCGGCGCGGCGGAGCGGTGCCGTCGTGGCCGACGTGCACCGCCACTTCCTCGGCCACGGCGTGAGCGCGCCCAGCCCCGAGCGCTGGTACTGGGGCCGCAACATGATCGAGCCCAACGCGCGGGGCGCAGCGGAGATTCGAAACGTCTGGTGGGCGGCGCTCGAGTCGCTCGGCGCGGTGTAGCGATCCCTACGCGAGGTTCTCTTATGCGTCCAACCAAGTCCGGCTCCTGGTTTACCCGCTTCGCCAAGGCAACGTCGCGGGCCGCGGGGCGTCCCGTCGCGTTCATCGCCGCGGTGGGGGTCATCATCCTGTGGGTCATCACCGGCCCGCTGTTTCGCTTCAGCGACAGCTGGCAGCTGGTCGTGAACACCGGCACGACCATCGTCACGTTCCTCATGGTGTTCCTGGTGCAGAACACCCAGTATCGCGACGCGGAGGCGGTGCAGGTGAAGCTGGATGAGCTGCTGCGGGCGACCAAGGGGGCGCAGAACGCGCTCATGGATCTCGAGGAGCTGGAAGATGGGGAGCTGGACCGGCTCAGAACACAGTACGTGGAGTTGGCCCAGCGCGCCCGGGCGGATCTGCGCGGTCAGCCCGGCCCATAGGGTTACCACCCTCCCCCGCCACCACCGCCCGATCCGCCGCCCGACGATCCACCGCTGCTGAACCCCGATCCGCCGGAGCTTCGTGGCGCCGAGCTCATCACGCTTCCGGTCCGGTCCGATAGATCGGCCAGGCGACTGGAGAAGCCGCCGAGGTCGAAGCCGGTCGCGTTGGCCCCGACATACCACTTCGGTGGCTCGCGATAGATGTCCTGGAACGCGCGGGCCCATTTCCGCTCCACCCCGAACGCCATCGCATAGGGCAGGAACCGCTCGAACATCTCCGGCGTCTTCACCACCCGCTCCAGGCGATCCTTCTCCACCCGCTCCAGAAACTCCTCGAACCCCAGCACACGCTCGAGCGCTCGCGCTCCGGCTACCGTGCGCGCCGGCATCGCCTGCCCGAACGCCAGGATGATGAGGCCGCTCAGAAGGGCGGCGACGAAGAACGGCACCGGCGTGAGACCCATCTTGGCCCCGAACACCGCGCCCGCCCCGATGACCAGAAGGCCGAACGCAAACGCGCCGATCCGCCAGTTGCTCCGCAGCTTGTCAGGATGCGAGCGGTACAACCCGCGGCCCACTAGGCGCTCGAAGATGCTGTCCTTGATGGGTGGGAGGTGCCGGTAGAACTCGTTCTTCAGATCCGACAGCTCGATCTCGGTCTTCCCGCCCTCGAAGATGCCGCTCAAGATCCGCCGCTCGTGGTCCTCCAGCCGCTTGGCTCCATCGGACAGCTCGAGCCGGCGGAATACATACTCCCGCCGTGTGGTGAGCCCGAACAGCGCTCGCTCGTCCTTCTCCTCGATTCTGAGATGTCCCCGGACGGCCAAGTCCACCACTGTGGCGGTGATGTCCCGCATGTCAGCCGAGTAGTCCATCAGCGTGCCGGCTTCCGCCGGCGTGAGCGACGCCGGAGGCTCGTACTGCACCGCGGTTGGCAGCTTCCGCGGGTCGCGACCCACCCGGCGCCAGAGCGCGAGCATGAGGATGAACACCGGGATCGGAATGGCGAGCGGCCAGTTCGTGGCGAGAAAGCCGAAGGTCCGGTCGAGCTCGGTCGGCTCAGCGACGAGCCCCTTGTTCCAGCCGACCACGGCGGTGAGCCCCTCGTGAAACTCGAGCCGGTGGGGCATCGCGATGCGGACAGTGGCTCCCTCGGTCTCGACGGTGGCATCCCGGGCCGTCGAGCCGTACACGCCGTTGAACGCGATCGCGCGGATCCCCTCCGCCCCGGCCGGCAGCTCGATCCTGGCCGTGGCCGCCTCGATCGAGACCTCCCATTCGTCGCCGGTGACGTTCCAGTACAGCTCGTCGTGGTCGTCGAAGAAGCGGAGCCCGTTCTTGGCCCGGTAGCGGATGACCACCGTGCGGGTCGCGTTCTCCGCCCCCGGCACCCGGATCTTGTATTTCACGTAGTGCCGCTCGCGGCTGGCCTCCACCTCGAGCGGGGTGCCGTTCTCGTCGGTGACGCTCACCAGGTCGAGCCGAAGCGTCCAGTTGAAGCCCTGCGGCGTGCGGTACTCGACCGGTACCGTTCGGAAGATGCCGTTCCAGGAGCCGGTGAACTCGACCGCGATGCTCTCGGTCACGTCCACCACACCATCCCGGCCCACCGCGATGGCAGCGTCGAACCGCTTGATGACGAGCGACCGCTGGGCCCAGGTTGGGTAGATCGGCGCTGCTGCGGCGATCGCCGCCAGCACTAACGCGCGGATCATGGGCCGGCGCCGAGCTCTATCTGGGGAGGGGCCTGCTCCGACTCGTCGGCCAGGCCGAAGTACTCGCGGGGACGAAAGCCGAACAAACCGGCGATGAGGTTGAACGGGAACTGCGCGATCCGGGTGTTGAGGTCGCGGACCACCGCGTTGTAGTACCGCCTCGCGTGCTGGATGTGGTCCTCGATCTCGACCAGGCTCCGCTGGAGTGACAGGAAGCTCTCCGCCGCGCGGAGCTCGGGATAGGCTTCCGCCACCGCGAGGAGCTGTCGCACCGAACCGGCGAGCGCCCGCTCCGCGTCGCCCGCCGCCGCCGGGCCGGCCGCCCCAGTCGCGCGATTCCGGGCATCGACCACCGCTTCCAGCGTTCCCCTCTCGTACCCGGCGTGTCCCTTCACCGCCGCCACCAGCGTGGGGACCAGGTCGTGCCGGCGCTTGAGCTGGACGTCGATGTCGGACCAGGCGTTCGCGGCGAGGAGCCGGAGCCGCGCGAGTCCATTGTAGATGAGCACCACGCCGGCCACGAGCAGGCCGGCGACGGCGAGCAGGACCAGTCGCATGAGCGCTCCGGCTGTCAACGAGTGGTTGGAAACTAATCCGGGAGGATCAGGCCGCGGTCACGTCGGCCGGCGTCCGACACGAATCGGCGGCGGGGCCTACCCTAGCCGTTGCCGGAGCCGGATACTGACGCCCGGTCCGAGACCGCACCTTGGGGCATTGTTCTTCTTAGGCGCCTCGAGACCCCGGACCCATGCCCACCACGCTGTCGCTGCTCCTGTTGCTCTCGCTCGCGTCGCCGCTCGTAGCCCAGGCGACTCCTCCGGATTCGCTCGACTACGATGCCAACTGGCGGCATGCCCTGGACCTGGTAAATCAGGGCCAGCAGATCCCCGACTCGATCAAGAGCCCCGCGCGCGACTCGCTCTACGCCTTGGCCGAGCGCTATGCCGGACGGGCCGTGGCCGCGAACCCGATGGGCGCCGACGGCCATTTCGTGCTCGGCCTCGCCATCGGGCGGGCGTCGCTCTCCAAGGGCAAGAAGGAGCGGATCCGCCGCGCCATTGAGATCCGGACCGAAGCGCAGGCGGCGATCGGCCTCGATCCTGCGCACGACGGCGCGTATCACCTGCTGGGCCGGTGGAACGCGGAGATCATGCGTTTGTCCGGCCTCAGCCGCTTCTTCGCCCGGAGCTTCATCGGCGCCGGAATCTTCAAGGAGGCCTCCTGGCAGGGTGCCATCGACAACCTGGAGCGCGCCACCCAGCTCGATCCGTCCCGGATCTATCATCACCTCGACCTCGCCGAGGTGTACATCGATCGGCGGCGCTACCCGGATGCGCGGGCGCAACTGGAGATCGTGGATACGCTCCCGCCGCGGGACCTGCTCGACTCCACCTACAAGGCCGACGCGAGGAGGCTGCTGGAGAAGATCGCCGGGAAGGCTTGAGCCCGCCGTTCACCCGCCGGCCGCACGGGAGTCGGCGGGACGGTTGACGGATCACTAACATGGGGGGAACGTTTGCAGAGCGACGCATAAACTTTCGGCAGGGGAGCGGCGATGGAGCTCGAGCGTTCGGTAGGTCTCAGGAGCGACGGCAGCGTGTGGCTCCCCGAGCGGCGCACCGCGATCCGGTCCATCCTGCTCAAGCTCGCCGCCATGGGCGTCCAGATCCCGGTGGACACGGGCGATCAGGACGTGCTCCACCTGGCCGGCGACCTCTTCGCCCGCTACCGGGAGCAGACCCGGCTTCTCGCCGACCACCTCTGCCCCGCCGACCGTCGAATCCAGAACTACATCGACAGCCTCCGCGCGGCCGCCGGCTTCGCCGACTCCGTTCGCCTGCCCGGCGAAACGCTGATTCTCGATCAGTATGGGCTGGCCCGCGAGCTGTCCCTTCCCTTGGACGGCGATAGCTGGCGGAACGAGCTGGTGTCGAGCTACCGGCTGGACAACGGCGTGCTTCACAATCCGATCAACGACCGCCGCACCACCCAGGGCGTGTTCCACGTGGCCGAAGGCGGCCTCCCCATCCCGGCCGACAAGCTGCGGGTGCCGCTGATCACGTATCTGCGGCTGCTCCAGGAGGCGCTTCGGCCTCCGGCCAGCATGCTTCGACTCCCGTTCACCGCAAGCTGGCCGGAGCCGGTGGAGAAGATGGTCTCCCTGCTGCTTCGGCCCCTGGTGTGCCCGGAGGTGCCCGGTGTCACGCCGGAGAAGCGCACCGAGGTTCGGTTCTTCGCCCCCGGGGGTCTGGTCTCGAACCTGGACTTCGTCGAGAGCATCTTCGGCAACGCCGGCGATCCCTACCTCCCGGGCAACGATGCGGCGCTCGACGTAGATGGCTGGACCGGTACCAGCGGCTGCGTGATCCTGGCTCCGCACCTCACCCGCCTCAGGAAGGTGGATGTCGGACTTCCACACGTGAGCCGTGCGAGCGAGGCCGAGCGCGCCGCCGGCATGTGCTGGAGCGACGAGGCCGAGCTCTACAACAACGGGGGCGCGTTCAAGATCACCTCGCGCAACATGGACGGCGTGATGGTGACGATCCTGGCCGACAACTACTTCGGGTATTGCAAGAAGGAGGTGAAGACCCAGATCGGGTACAGCGCGAACCTGTTCGGCCTGGCAGAGGAAGAGCACGCGGGCGGGGCGCTCGCGTTCGCGGCGTTCAACTTGGGCGACCGGTTCCTGCCGGATCTGGTGCGGATCGTGAGCGCGAACCACACCTTCCGCGAGGTGCTCGCGCTGGTGGGTGGGCGAGCCACGTTCCATCCGTCCGGCTACGCCACGGACGCGCTGCATCCCGAGATCCACTACATGCCGGAGGACATGGAGATCGATGTCAGCCGGCAGGACATCAAGTGGAGCCGCGACGGCAAGGAGCAGCACCTGAAACTGCTGCCCGGCCGGATCTACCTGCATCCCAGCGGCTACAAGATTCGGATGGCGAAGCATCCCTCCGCGCCGAGCTGGCGGCTCATCGGCACAGTGCCGGAGGGGGCGTTCTGCCACAAACCCTCCACGGTGTCCGGCGGTGGCAAGTCGGAGATCAGCAAGAGTCTGGTAGACGCGGTGCTGCCCGGTTCGTTCCACGTCCGGAGCTTCGAGGAGGACATGGCGCTGGTGCAGGCCGTGTTCGAACGCGACTATGACGAGGCCCGCCTGCCCGAGCTCCGCTCGGGCGACGGCGGCGGGCGCGCACGCCCGATTCTCTCGCCGGACCGCTCACTCGGCTCGGTGGTGAAGCTGCTCACGCCCAATCCGGCGGAGTTCACCCCCGAGTACAACGCGTGGCTGGAGAGCATCCCGAGCCACGTGCGGGCCCTCGTCTTCGTGATCAAGCGGTTCTACCGGCCGGAGTGGGGCGAGCATTGGCGGGAGCACTTCAGCGTGGACATCATCAACGGCGCGCCGGGACATGAGCTCAAGTACCAGGGCCGGCGGCTGGTGGCGAACTATCTCCGGATCGGGCGGGAGACGAACGGCGCCTGGCGCAC
>DASSUE010000327.1:0-7608 GCA_035707305.1 Gemmatimonadales bacterium | reverse complement strand
GGGGCAGTACGCCAAGTGGATCGTGGAAGCCGGGGCGCGATTCGTGGGTGGGTGCTGCGGCACGACGCCGGAGCACATCCGTGAGATCGCGAAGTTCGTGCAGAGCGTGTCGCCCCGGCACCAGCCGGTGGGCGTCGTGTCCGCGCCCCTCCCGGCCACCGCGCTGCCGCCGGTCCCGCTGGCCGAGCGGTCCCGGCTCGCGGCCAAGGTGGCAGCGGGGCAGTTCACGGTGACGGTCGAGATCGTGCCTCCCAAAGGCGTGCGCGCCGATTCCATGTTCGCCCAGTGTCGCGAGCTCAAGGCCGCGGGCGTCGATGCGGTCAACGTGCCCGACGGGCCGCGAGCCCAGAGCCGGATGGGCGCACTGCTGTCGGGAATCATGATTCAGCGCGAGGTCGGGATCGAAGCGGTGGTGCACTACGCTTGCCGCGACCGGAATCTCCTCGGGATGCTGTCGGACCTCCTCGGCGCGGCAGCCGCGGGGCTCAACAACCTCCTCATCGTGACGGGCGATCCGCCCAAGATGGGGCCCTACCCCGACGCGACCGCCGTGTTCGACATCGACGCCATCGGCCTGACCAACCTCGTCTCGGGACTCAACCGTGGACTCGATCCGGGCGGCAACCCGCTGGGCGACACGACGCGGTTCCTGATCGCGGTGGCGGCAAACCCCACCGCCGCTGATCGAGACCGAGAGTTGCGCCGGTTCGCCTGGAAGGTCGAGGCCGGAGCGGAGCTGGCCATCACCCAGCCGGTGTTCGATCTGGATCAGCTCGACCGTTTCCTGAAGCACGTGGAACAGTTCCGGATTCCGGTAGTGGCCGGGCTATGGCCGCTGGTGTCGCTCCGCAACGCGGAGTTCCTCGCCAACGAGGTGCCGGGCGTGAGCGTGCCGCGCCAGGTTCTGGACCGGATGGCGCGGGCAAGCGCCAAGGGCAAGGAGGCGGCGCTGCAGGAAGGCGTGTGCATCACCCGCGAGATGCTCTCCGCGGTGCGCAGCCGGGTCCAGGGCGTGCAAGTGGCCGCTCCAATGGGCCGCGTGCCGGTAGTGCTCGACGTGCTTGCGGATACGCTGACCCCGCCGGCCGCGGCCGCCAGCTAGGACCCCCAGCGCTCAGCGATCCTCGTCGTGCGGCATGTCGGCCGTATCGGGCTGAATCCCGACGCCCGGCGTGTAGCCGGTGCCCGTTTCAATCCCGACGCCCGGCTCGTAGTCCGTGCCCGGCGTGTAGCCCGTGGCGCTCGACTGCACCGGAGGACTGGCCCGGATCCCTTGGCTCGGCCCTGCCGCGGACTGGGTCGTTGGGGCAACCACCGTGACGCCCAAGAGCCGTGGGCTGGTCGACTCCAGCAGCACACGGATCGGCTCCATGCGGCCGGGATCCACCAGCGCAAAGATGCCCGAGCTTCCCGGCGTGAGTGCCGCGCGTAACGTGTCGAGACCGGTCGTGCCGGCGTCACCCTGGCCGCCGCTCGGCCCGAGCAATGCCGTGAGCCCGCGGAGAAATACCGCGCGGCCGAGCGTTCCGCCGAGTTGCTCCTGGATGGTCACCTGCCCGCTCAGGTCCTTGGCGACCACCGCATAGGCGCCGGAGCTGTCGGCCGCGGCGGCGTCCCGAAGCCCCCCGAACGCCGTTTCCGCCGTTCGCTGCCCATCGTATACCGCATACATGAACTGGCCGGTGGCCGCCTGGATCTGGGCGGCCGCCGGCCCGGCCACCAATCCCCAGCCCGCCAAGCCCACCCCCACCCCTGCCAGTCTGGTCCAGAAGTTCCGTGCCATCATCCCTCCTCCGCCCGTTATCTTCATCCACAAACGCATATCACCCGCGAGCCAGCGATGACCGACGTCACCACCACCGCACCCGCCCTCACCGCCCTGAGTGAGGAGGAGGAACTGTTCCGCTCGACCGTCCGGGAGTTCGCGGAATCGGAGGTCGGGCCACACGTGTCGGTCATGGACGAGGCTGGCCGGTTCAATCCGGAGCTCATCACGAAGTTCTTCGAGCTCGGTCTCATGGGGATCGAGATACCGGAACGGTATGGGGGTGCCGGCGGAACCTTTTTCATGGCCACCCTGGCCATCGAAGAGCTCGCACGGGTGGACGCATCGGCCGCCATCTACGTGGACGTCCACAACACGCTGGTCAACAACGCCATCGGCCGGTGGGCCAGCGACGAGCAGAAGGCGTGGCTTTTTCCGCGTCTCGCCAGCGACCTCCTGGGCGCGTTCGCCCTGTCGGAGCCGGCGAGCGGGAGCGACGCATTCGCACTCGAGACCAAGGCTGAGCGCGCGGACGGCGGCTGGTCGGTCACCGGACGGAAGTTCTGGATCACGAGCGGCGCCGAGGCTGGTGTGTTCATCGTGTTCGCCAACACCGACTTCACGAAGGGCTACAAGGGAATCACGGCGTTTCTGGTGGAGCGGGACTTCCCCGGGTTCTCCATCGGAAAGAGGGAGAACAAGCTCGGCATCAGAGCGTCGAGCACCGTCGAGCTGATTCTGGAGGAGTGCCGAGTGCCGGACGATCACGTGCTCGGGCCGGTGGGCCGGGGCTACAAGATCGCGATCGAGACGCTCAACGAGGGTCGGATCGGGATCGGCGCGCAGATGATCGGGGTGGGCACCGGCGCGCTCGAGGCCGCGGCCGGTTACGTGAAGGAGCGGAAACAGTTCGGCAAGACCATCGCCGAGTTCCAGGGCGTCCAGTTTCAGCTGGCGCAGATGGCGACCGAGCTCGAAGCGGCCCGGCTGATGGTGTACAACGCGGCGAGGCTCAAGGACGCCGGCCGTCCGTTCGCGCGCGAAGCGGCGATGGCCAAGCTGCTGAGCTCGCAGGTGGCCGACCGCACCACCTCCAAGTGTCTGGAGCTGTTCGGGGGGTACGGATACTCCAAGGAATATCCGGCCGAGAAGTTCTACCGCGATGCCAAGATCGGTACGATCTACGAGGGTACCAGCAACATGCAGCTCCACACCATCGCGAAAATGCTGCTCAAGTGAGCCGGTCGCGGCGGCAAAAAGGGGTCCGGAACCTTGGCTCCGGACCCGCTCTACTTATGCCTAGGCCGCCGCTCTATCGAACCGAATCAGGCGGTGTGGACCAGCCGCCCTGGGTGCTGTCGCTCGGCCAGCCGGGTGCGGCTGCCGACGTATCAGCTCCGCCGATCCGAGCTGAATCGGGAGTCGGCGAGATCGGCGGCGTGCCCACCGTGGTATCCGGGCTCGGCGGCATCGCGGTCGTATCCATGCTTGGCCGCACCGTGTCGGCCGGCATCTTCCCGACCGTATCCATGGCCGTCGTGTCTGGCCTGACCCGGACAGTGGCACCGGTGTCCGTCTCGCTGACACGGCCGCTGGTGGTGTCGTCCATGTCCTCTTCGGTGTTTCGTGCGCAGGCAAGCGAGATCGCCAACGCCCCTATGAGCGCGTAACGCGCGTAGCTATCAAGCCTCACTCCCCCTCCTAGGGTCGCGGTGGCGCCCGGGCCCTATGAAACGGCCTCGCCCGGACGATCTGGCGGCATCATATCTGCTGGGTTCGGGGGCAAGCGGTGAGTTGTGTCACCGGGGTGGAGGAGTCCAGATTCCGAGGGCTATGAAATCGTTGCTTTTGCGCCACCGGTGTCGCGTCCGGGGGGCAGTTGGGGTTTGTGCCGTGGCCGCGGCGGCCTTTGCCGCCCGACCACTCGGGGCGCAGGAGTCTACCCTGGCCGCACGGCCGGACACGGTTGCCGCACCGCTGCCGGTCCCCGACCCCGCCTGGCTCGACCAGATCGTCGAGCCGTGGTTTCGCGAGACCAGCCGACGGACCCGAGGAAGCTGGGGCATTGCGATCGCGGACCAGAACGGACGGCTCCTCTGGGGGCAGAACCCCGATACGCCGATGACCCCGGCCTCTACCGTGAAGGTGTTCACGACCGGGTTTGCCCGGAGCGTCTTGGGCGGCAGCGCCCGACGACCCACCCGCGTGATCGGGACCGGGTCTCTCGATCCGGCCACCGGCGAGTGGGTCGGCAGCTGGGGGTTGGAGCTCAACGGTGACCCGTCGCTCGAGCGGGGGCCAGGCGAGGGGCCCACACTGTACGACCTGGCCCTGCAGCTCGCCAGCGCGGGCATCCGGAAGCTGGACGGTCCGGTTCACGTGCAGAGCACCGATGGCCCCGCGGAGGCGATCTATCCTACAGTATGGTCGCCGCGGCACCGCGGCCGCACCTTCGCGCCTCCGATCGGACCGCTGACGCTGCACGAGAACACGGTCTGGGTGACCGTGCAGCCCGGCTCTCGCAGTGGAGCTCGGGCACGGGTGGTCGGCGCATCGCCGGACGGGATCCTGTCGCTGATAACGGTCAAGGCAACGACCCGTGCCGGCCGACGGTCGCGGCTCGCGCTACAGCCGCGATCCGACGGCGGGTGGACGCTGACGGGAACCATCGGCCGCCGGGCGGTGATTCGAACCGTCGGCGCACCCATGCGCGACCCGAAAACGGTGCTGAGCGTCGCGTGGGCGCGGGCCCTCCAGCGGGCGGGCATTGCCTGGAACCCAAAGGGCCAACGGGTGGCGCCACCGGTGGCCGCGGCTCCCAAAGTGCTGGCCGAGGTATCGTCGCCCACTCTGGACTCGCTGGCGAGCGAGGTCAACCGGCGCAGCCTCAACTACGCCGCAGAGCTCCTGCTCCAGTGGGCCGGCGGGCGGGAGGCGGGCCCACAGCGACTGGCGGCGCACGTACTGGACGTCACCGGCACCGCGCCGGGGCTCGCGCTGGTGGATGGCAGCGGACTCTCGTTCGACGACCGGGTGGCCCCATCCACGTTCATCTCCTATCTCGCGAAGTATCCGCTGACGCCCGCGGGACGGAACTTCCCCCAGTTGCTTCCGCCCAACGGCAGCGGAACCCTCCGACGGCTGGGTTCCGGGTTCCCCGGAAGCGGCGTGGTTCGGGCCAAGACCGGCACCCTGGGCAATACCGCGAGCGTGGTGGGATATTTGGGACGTCCGGAGGGCACGCTGATCGTCGCTCTGATCTACAACGGGCCGCGCCAGCCGGCGGCACGGCAAGCCCAGTGGCGGCTCTTCCGCCTGCTGGGCGCGGACGGAGTTGTCATCCCGAACGACAGCGTTCCGGAAGCCCTCGAGCCGGCCCTGGGCGGCGACGATGAAACCGCCGAGGAAGCGCGGGACAGTACCTAGCCGCTCCTCACCACTTAGAGGTTTACGTGGGCGATCTCCCGCCCTCTGGGTTGATCCGACGCCGCCGGCATCGGCTCCACGGTGAGCGCGGCACCCATGATGGTCGCGGCCTTGCGCGGCATCGGCACCGTAGCGAACGCCGGGCGACTCCCGTCCATCGGCAGCTCCACCGATTTCACCATCCCCGACTCGGTCACGAACCAGAACTGGTAGACGCTCCCCGGCGGAGGCGCCGGCAGGCCGTGGACCACCACGTTCCACCGATGGGACGTCTCGTCCAGGAAGATGAGCAGCCCACCGCGGTGCCCGTCCATCGAGATGTCGTGGTGCACCACCCGCACGGCGCTCCGGATGACCGACAGCGTGTCCGTGAGGGCGGCCAGACGCCGGTCTCGATCGGCCAGAAGTGCCTCGGCGGCGGCGCGCCGGCGGTACTCTACTCCTGCCAGTCCCGCAGTGATCACGAGGGCCGCCGCCGCGGCGAGCGCTGGAGCATGATGGCGCCAGGTCGCGCGCCGACGGAGGACGCGGTCGGCAATCTCGCGGGTGAGCCCCGGACGCGGGGCTGACGGTGTCGCGCCCATGGGCAACCAGCCCAGGTCGCGTTCCAGGAGCGCGATTTCGACACGACATTCCTCGCATCGGCGGAGGTGATCAGCAAAGAGCTGTTCTTCCTTCGGCTCGAGCGACCGCGCGACCCATGCGGTCCGATGCTCCACGTACCAGTCGTGGGGGGTCATCGCACCCAATTGCGGAGTGGGGCGAGCGCTGTCCGTAGCTTGTCGAAGGCGAGGCGCAGCCGGGTCTTCACCGTACCCATCGGGATTCCCAGCTCCTGGGCGATCTCCGAGTGGGTGAGACCGGCGAAATACGCCAGCCGCACGACGGCCCGCTGTTCCTCGGGCAGCGCCCCGAGCGCTTCGTGCACCGAACCGTGGACGTGCCACCCGGGTTGGGCCGCTTCGTCCGGCTCGCGGAAAAGGACCGAGGTCGGGCCAGCAGTCTCGTACGCCTCGACCCGCATCGCCTTCCGGCGGAGCCGTGCCCGGCGCCGTAGCCGGTCGATCGCGCGGTTCCGCGCGATGCGGAGCAGCCAGGGCATGATGGTTTCGTGCTCGTCCCCCAAGGTGCCTACTCGGTCCCAGGCCGTGGCGAACACTTGAGCGACGACTTCCTCCGCTTCGTCCTGATCGCGCAACATCCCCTGCACCAGTCCCAGCAGCCATGGCGTCGCGAGCTCGATGAGCTCGACCAGCGCCCGCTCGTCGCGGGCCACCAGCCCTGCCCGGAGGCCGGACTGCCGTGCCAGCGCGATGGGCGTCGTCGTGGCGGGTGCCGGCCCTGGCTCCGAGCTGTCGGCCATGAGGGCCAACGATACATCAAGCCCCGGCCGTTGCCATGCCATTGCGGGAGAAACGCCCTCAGGCGTCCAACCGGTTCTTCCATAGGAGAAAGGCGCCCATTCGACGAGAATGGACGCCCCATATCAGGATGAGCGCGCGGCGGCTAGGCGCTAGTACCCGGTCCGGCGGGTGCTGGCGGCGATCAGGACGACCCCGCCAACGATTGCCAGACCGGCCAGGATGGGCGGCACCGGAATGGACCGCTCCCGTTCAGCCGTGACCTCGATGGGACCCACATCGGCCACGCGCTCCCGGCTCTTGAACGAGAAGCCGCCGAGGGCGAGCATGATGACCCCTGAAAGGATCAACAGCGCTCCCACGACGGCTCCAGGCCTCATGCGCAGCCTGGTTTAGACAGGCCGACGACCCTGGATAACCCGAATGAGCACCACGGCGATGGCCAGCACCAGCAGGATATGGATGAATCCGCCGAACGTGCTCCCCGACACCAGGCCCAGCAGCCACAGGACCAGCAGGATGATGAAAATCGTCCAGAGCATTCAATCCTCACATGGCGATGGTCGGACCCTAGCATATTGCCCCTCGCCATGGGCTGCGGTGACTGCTGTCACCCGCCCCTATTGCACTGCCTTACGTGCGTTGATCCGGCCGCCGCCGTAAGAGTCGTCGTTGCCGGGCTTTCCCAGGTCGTCGGCCGAGGCCCGGAGCCTGGCTTCGAGATGGGCTGGTGATAGGGGGCCGAACTTGCCAACGATGAGGGCGGCCACTCCGGCCGCGGCCGGAGAGGCCATGCTGGTGCCGGCGGCAAACGCCCATCCGTTCACGTTGGTACTGAGGACCATGTCGAGGAACCAGTCGCCATTGGGAAACAGGGTGAAGTCGCCCCCCGGCCCCGCGAAGTGAACCGCAGATTGTCCGAAGTTGGTGTACGACGCCGGGCGGTCGAAGTTGGTGCCGCCGCCGGCGACGTTGACCGGACCGGTGGCCGAGATGCCCACCACACCCACGGACTGGGCAGGCACGCTCACCAGATTGGCGGTATGGTCCAGATCG
>DASSUE010000326.1:0-9230 GCA_035707305.1 Gemmatimonadales bacterium | reverse complement strand
ATGGCATTCGTGTACGCCGAGCCGGCCCTGGCCCGCGAGCACATTCTCCGGGCGGCCGGCCGGCAGTTCGTCGAAGGCGACGTGCAGCACTGGTGGCATCCGGAGAGCGGCCGCGGCGTGCGGACCCGCTTCTCCGACGACCTGGTCTGGCTTCCATTCGTGGTGGACCACTACCTCCGCGTGACGGCGGATGGTTCGCTCCTGGACGCCCAAGCGCCGTATCTCACGATGCGGCCGCTGGAGCCGCACGAGCACGAGGTGTACGACTTGCCGTCGGTTGCCCCCGAAACGGGGACGGTGTACGACCACTGCCTGCGGGCGTTGCGAAGGGCGTGCACGACCGGTCCCCGCGGTCTGCCGCTCATCGGCTCGGGCGATTGGAACGATGGGATGAACCGGGTCGGCGTCGACGGCCGTGGCGAAAGCGTTTGGCTTGCCTGGTTCCTCATCGCGACACTGCGGAACTTCGCCGCGCGCGCGACGGAGCGGGGCGACGCCGACAGCGCGGCGGACTTGCTCGCGCGCGCCGATGGATACGCCCGGGCGGTGGAGGCGCACGGATGGGACGGTGAGTGGTATCGTCGCGCCTATTTCGACGACGACACTCCGCTCGGCTCCGCCACGAACGACGAATGCCAGATCGATTCCATTGCCCAGAGCTGGAGCGTCATCTCGGGGGCCGGTGATCCCGAGCGCCAGGGCCGTGCGATGCACTCGCTCGAGAGCCGGCTGGTGCGCGACGATCCGGGACTCATCCTGCTTCTCAGCCCGCCCTTCGATCACACCCCGAACGACCCGGGATACATCAAGGGGTATCTGCCGGGAGTGCGCGAGAACGGAGCGCAATACACCCATGCCGCGCTCTGGGTAGTGCTCGCCACCGCGCTCCGGGGCAATGGCGCCCGGGCGTTCGAGCTGTTTCAGATGCTCAACCCTCTGAGCCACGCTCGGACGCCGGACGCCGTGGCTGCGTACAAGGTCGAGCCGTACGTCGTGGCCGCTGATGTCTATAGCGCGCCGCAGCAGCTCGGCCGGGGCGGTTGGACCTGGTACACCGGTTCCGCGAGCTGGATGTATCGGGTCGGCCTCGAGGCCATCCTCGGGTTCCGACTGCGCGGGAACCGGCTGGAGCTCTGCCCTTGCGTCCCGCCGGATTGGCCCCATTTCTCGATCGACTACGTGCACGGCCGAACGTCGTATGCCATCACGGTGGAAAGTCCGGCCCGGTTGCCGATGGCCGGAGCGGAGGTCCTCCTGGATGGCGATCTGCTGGAGGGTGGGGCGATTCCGCTCGCCGACGATGGCGCGCCGCACCACGTGGTCGTGAGACCACGCCTTGGCGCCTAGCATGGATCTGGTGCCGCAGTGGCTGCTTGGCTGGTTTTGGCTGTTCGGTGCGGCCGTCATGGTCGTCAACGCAGCGCTGATCTATGCGCGCGCGGCCCCGCTCGAGCGGGTCGGCCGGGTCACCCCGGACGAGCGCCGCCGTTTCGCGCTCGGCCTCGCCGGCTGGTCGGCCGGATTCTGTCTTGCAGTTCAGGTGATCGTGTGGGCGACGGGTGAGAGCCGGCCCGAGTGTCTCGCCGCCTTTCCACCGGGCACCCCGGCGAGCCTCGCCACCACCGCGCTCACGCTCGCAGGCTGGGCGGTGCTTCTGCTCTGGCTGTGGCGGGGCCGAGGCGGCGAGACCCTGAGCAAGTTCGCGCCGGCCGTCGCTCCCCGCCCCGCTGCAGGCCCGCCCCGCGATCCGATGCGGGTGCGGCGGCTTGCGACCGGGTTCGTGATCCTCGCTGCGGTGGGAAGTGTCGTCGCATCCCGGGTTGCACCCGCCCCGGCTGACTGCCGCGGGGGTTCCGCGCCATCCGCCGCTGGCTCGGGTACACCCTGATTCCGATCGGAGGACAGGTATGCTCGGCGGCAAAACCTGGAACGAGTGGATCGCGCTCTACTCCCGCAGCCATCAGCATCCGTTCAATCGGCTGTGCCACACTTTCGGTATTCCGCTGATCGCGTTGTCTTTGCCGCTCTTCCTCGTGGCGCTGATGGTTCCCGGCTTCTGGCCGCTTCCGGCCGCGATGTTCGTAGGCGGTTGGGCGCTCCAGTTCATCGGTCACGCCATCGAGGGCAAACCACCGGAGTTCCTCCGCGACTGGCGTTTCCTCTTCGTCGGACTTCGGTGGTGGGTGGCCAAGATGCGCGGTCGGGCCTAGCAGCTATGCCGGCGCGGATCCCTCGAGCCCTCTTGGACGCGGCGATGCTCGAGCATCAGGCGAAGACGTATGCCGCGCTCACCCGCAGCATTGGGCAGGTGGACGTGCGGTCCGTCCGCGGCTCCGACGGCCGCGACTACCAGATCGAGATCGAAGCGGAATGGGACGATCAGCCGGGCGGCAGCGTGCGGGTGGTCGGCGCCATCGATGACGGCTCCTTCCGCGACTTTCTTCCCATCTCGGCCGAATTCATCGTCGCCCCGGATGGAAGCCTGTTCCGGCCCGGCCACTGACCCAGGTCAGCGCGGCTGCTGCCGTCGGTCACCCGTGGAGTCATGTGTTTGACTTCTCGCTGCGCCCCCTGGGCGGAATGAGCGGCAGCACCACGTGGGACGGGCGCGCCCGGCCCAGGTACACTCGGTTGGTCGCGACCACGAACCGCGTCGCGCGGCCCTCCGGCTCGCCGGTGTTCGGGTTCAGGTCGAAGTGGGGGAAGTTGCTGCTGGAAATGTCGATGCGAATCCGGTGCCCGCGCGCGAACCGGTTGCTGGTCGGGAACGCGTCAATCCGGATCGAGTAGACCGTGCCCGGCGCCATGCGCGCGGGCCGCTCCCAGGAATCACGGTAGCGCACGCGCAGGATCCCGTCGGTCAGGTTCATCGCGAAGCCGCCGGGATAATCCGGACTCGGCGGGTACACGTCGATCAGCTTTGCGGTGAAATCGGTGTCCACTGCGCTCGAGCTGATCCAAAGCTTCACGCTAACCGGTCCGGTGACCTCGACTGCTTCCTCGAGCGGCGCCGTCTCGAACACCAGCACGTCGGACCGGTCGGCCAACGCCCGGTACGGCCTCTGTGAGCCGAAGAACCGATCTCCCTCCCGCTGGTCGAAGGCGCCGCCCACCATGACCGGTTGCCCTGAGGTGACGGTCCCGCCGATGGTCGGGACCGGATGGCGCGGATCGTATTCGTATTCCCGGAAGGCGTCCTTTGCGCTCGGCTTCGCCCGTGACAGGCTCCCGTCTGCGTGAAGGTACCAGGGTGTCCAGCGGGTGTTCGGGATCGGCCAGTCGGACTCGGCCCGCCAGGACCCCCCGTGCTCGAGTCGTCCTGCCTGGTTCTTCCGTCCACTCCCGCCGCCCATCACGAACAGCCGCACCTTTGGCTCCGCGTCGACTCCGTTCCGGATCCCCTTGAGCCAGCGGTCGAACCAGCGCAGCCGAAAGGTTGGAAAATCCGGCGCGAGGTTGCCGTCGAGCGTCGCCGCAGGGCCGAAATCAACGTCGCCGGCGTACGTGAGCTGGCGGTCGCCGTGGGTCCAGGGGCCCATGATCAGATGCACGGGGCGCCGCTTCCGCCGTGACAGGCCAATGTAGTTGTCGGTTGCCGTACGGGCGTAAGCGTCGTACCAGGACGACATGTGCACCATCGCCCCATCGGGGAAGCGGTCGTGAAAGCCCTCTGCCCAGAGGCCCGGTCGCTTCCAGTAGTCGTCGAAGACACCGTGCTCCCACTGCTCGAATAGGTAGTCCTCGTACTCCGGCGCGAGGCTCACCGGCGAATGGCGGCGGCGCCACGGCATCCGTCGGAACCAGTTCTTGATGTCGACGGACCTCAGCCGAACGAGCCGAGCGGAATCGCGCTGGATCTCGGGACTCTCCAGCGCCTGGCTGTAGGCCCAGGTGGCCTGCTTCAGCTCGAACGCGCCGCCCTGGCGGATCCCGCCCTGGTACGCGTTGGAGAACCCGCCCGAGTCGAGGAACATCGCCGCGATGCCGGGTGCCCCCGCGCTGCCGAGCGCGGCTTGGGTGTGGGCGGCGTAGGAGAGACCCATGGTCCCGATCCGGCCATCGCACCAGGGCTGCTTCAGGATCCAGGCGCAGGTATCGTAGCCATCCTGAGCGTCGCTGACGTACTTGACGAAGACGCCCTCCGACTGGTAGCGCCCGCGGCAGTCCTGGTAGACCACGACGTACCCGTGGCGGGCGAAGAACCCGGCCAGCTCGGCGCGGGTCATGGGCGTCGGGTTCGACGCGGTGCGCTCCGAACGGCTGGGTGCGGTCTTGTCGTAGGGGGTGCGCTCGAGGATGACGGGAAACCGCCTGGCGCCGGACGGAACGTAGATGTCGGTGGCGAGCCGGACGCCGTCGCGCATCGCCACCATGACGTTGCTGTACAGCGTGACATCGCCCTCATCGGCTCTGCCCGGGAAGCGCCGGGAGAGAACTAGCCACCCCGCCGTCGTGAGCATCGCCGAGGTGAAGTCGCGCCGGCTCACGCTCGGACCCAGCGGCTGTTCCGTGTGGGTCATGCACTCATCATAATTGATCCGGTGAGGCCTCCCATGGCCGCGCTTGTCGCGGCCCTCTCCTTGACGGCCCCGGTTTTGGCGTCGGCGCAGGGCGAGCCGCGCGACCTGACCATCGCGGCCCCCGCGGCGCCCGGCGGCGGGTGGGATCAGACCGCGCGCGTGATGCAGCAGGTGCTCCGCGCGACCGGGCTCGCCCGATCGGTGCAGGTGGTGAACGCGCCCGGCGCCGCCGGCACGATCGGGCTCGCCCGGTTCGTGAGCGCCGAGACCGGAAACGGGGACGCGCTCCTGGTGACCGGGCTGGTGATGGTGAGCGGGATCGCAGCCAACCGTTCGCCGGTCACGCTCGCCGACGTGACGCCGATCGCGCGGCTCAGCGGCGAGTACGAAGTGATCGTCGTTCCCGCGTCGTCTCCCTACCGGTCGCTGGCGCACCTCCTGGCCGCCTTCCGGGCGAACCCCGGTGCTGTGGCGTGGGGCGGCGGGTCGGCTGGCGGGACCGACGAGATCCTGGTCCGCCTCCTCGCGCAGCGGGTGGGCGTGGAGCCTGCGCGTGTCAACTACGTCGCCTATCCGGGCGGCGGGCAGGCGCTCGCGTCAGTACTCGGCGCACATGTGAGCGCGGCGGTGAGCGGCCTGGGTGAGTTTGCCGCGCATATCGAGAGCGGCGGGCTGCGTGCGCTCGCCGTCTCGGCACCGAACCGCGTCCCCGGGGTCTCGATCCCGACATTCCGCGAACAGGGAGTAGAGCTCGAGTTGCTCAACTGGCGCGGCCTGGTCGGGCCGCCTGGGCTCTCGCGGGCTGAGCGGCGAGAACTGGAGGACCTGGTGCGGCGGATGGCGACGAGCGACGAGTGGACGGCGGCGCTCGAACGGAACGGCTGGGCCGACATCTATATGGAAGGGGAGCCGTTCGGGCGCTTTCTGATTGACGAGACCGCGCGCGTGGCGCCGCTGGTCGCGTCGAGGGCCGGGCGCGGTGGCTGGGACAGCTTCGAGCTTGCCGTGCTGCTGGGCGGTGGCATCGCGCTTGCCGCAGCGGCGTGGCGGGTCCGCTCGGAGCGACGGCGGGCGCGAGGCGAGCCTGCCCGGGAGGACAGCCCGGTGCGGGTGAACCTCGCCGCGCTCGGGGTTCTGGCTCTGGCGTTGGCGACGGACCTGCTGCTGATCGAGAGCGCCGGGTTCGTCATCGCATCCACGCTGATGTTTGCGCTCACGGCGCACGCGTTCGGCAGCCGGCATCCCGCGCGGGATGCCCTCATCGGTCTCGCGCTCGCCGCGCTGGTGTACGCCGGGTTCACCTGCGGGCTCGGGATCGCCTTGCCGGGCAGCGTGCTCGGGTGAGGCGAGGCTGATGGACGTTCTTCCAGCGCTGGCCGAGGGCTTCCGCGTCGCGCTCACGCCGGCGCACCTCGGCTGGTGCTTCGTCGGCGTCTGTCTCGGCACAGCAGTGGGCGTGCTCCCGGGGATCGGGCCCGCCCTCACCGTCGCTCTGCTGCTACCGGTGACGCTGAACGTAGAACCCACCGCCGCGTTCATCATGTTCGCCGGGATCTACTACGGGGCGATGTACGGCGGCTCGACCACCTCCATCCTGCTGAACACGCCCGGCGAAAGCGCAACCATCGTGACCGCGCTCGAGGGGCACCGGATGGCCAAGGCGGGCCGAGGCGGCGCCGCGCTCGCGACCGCGGCGATCGGGAGCTTCGTGGCCGGAACGCTGGCCACACTGGGCCTCGCCATGGCAGCGCCGCTGATGGTCAAGCTCGCGCTCGGTCTGGGGCCGGCCGAGTACTTCGCGCTGATCCTGCTGGCGTTCGCGGCGGTGGCGAGCCTGCTGGGAGACTCCACGGCAAAGGGGATGGCAAGTCTCTTTCTTGGCCTCACGCTCGGGCTCGTAGGTCTCGATCCGCGGGATGGCCAGGCGCGGCTCACTTTCGGCATACCGTATCTGCTGGACGGGATCGATCCGGTGATTGCGGCGGTCGGGCTCTTCGCGGTGGGCGAGATGCTCTATCTCGCCTCGCGCCTCGGTGCGCGCGAAGACGAGCTGGTGCCGCTCCGGGGCTCGCTCTGGATGACCCGCGAGGAGTGGTCCCGGAGCCTGGCTCCGTGGCTCCGCGGGACGGCGATCGGGTTTCCGCTCGGCGCCCTGCCCGCGGGCGGCTCCGAGCTGCCCACCTTCCTCTCATACGGACTGGAGAAGCGGCTGGCGCGCCGGCCGGAGGAGTTCGGGCGGGGCGCGATCGAGGGGGTCGCGGGACCCGAGGCGGCGAACAACGCGGCGGCGGCCGGGACGCTGGTCCCGCTGCTCACGCTGGGCCTCCCCACGTCGGCGACGGCCGCGGTGCTACTCGCCGCGTTTCAGCAATACGGACTCCGGCCCGGGCCGCTCCTGTTCGAGCACCAGCCGGCGCTCGTCTGGGGCGTGATCGCGAGCCTGTTCGTGGGCAACACCATGCTCCTGCTGCTCAACCTGCCGCTCGTGGGGCTCTGGGTCCGGCTGCTGGCTGTTCCGCGTCCACTCCTCTTCGGGGGAATCCTCGTGCTGGCGACAGTGGGCGCGTACTCGGTGCACGGGTCGCGGGCGGATCTCGCACTCCTCTGCGCCATCGGGCTCCTGGGGCTCGCTCTTCGCGGGGGCGGGTTCCCGCTCGCTCCGGTGATCATCGGGCTCCTTCTCGGACCGATGGCGGAGCAGCAGCTGGCGCGTGCGCTGGCAATCGCCCAGGGCGACGTGACCACCCTGCTCGCCCGACCGGTGCCGGCGGTGCTGCTCGCGGTCGCTGTCCTCATACTGGCTCGGCCGGTGCTCGCGACGGTGTTCCGCCCCCGGGCCGCGCAAGGCTAGGCAACGCGCGAATGCGACGCAACCGGTGACTTCGATCACCGATTCCCCCCTGCACTCCCGCCTATCTCAAGGCTTCCCATCCGGGCTGGACCCGCAAGGAGGATGCATGGCCGCACCAACACACTACCCACGCCACTACGCTGAGCGCTCGCGCCGCTGGGATGACGACCGGCTGGCGCGCGGACTCGGATGGCTCAGCCTCGGCCTCGGCCTCACCCAGCTCGCCGCCCCGCGCGGCGTGGCTCGGTTGATCGGCCTCCGGGGTGATGATGAAGACCGTAAGGCGATGATCGCGATCGGAATGCGCGAGCTCGCCAGCGGAATAGGTATCCTGGCGCAGAACCGTCCTGCCCCGGCCGTCTGGGCCCGGGTGGGCGGCGACGTGATGGATCTGGCTCTGCTCGGCCGGGCGCTCAACTCCCAACGGACGGACCGCAATCGGGTGGCGGTCGCCACTGTTGCCGTGGCAGGCGTTACCCTGCTCGACGTCCTGGCCGGACAGCGGCTCGGCCGGCAGGCGAACGGCGGTGAGGCGGAATGGGCCGCCGACCGCGAGGCGGCCCGTGGCGTGCAGGTGCGCCGGGCGATCACGGTCAATCGCACACCGGAAGAGGTGTACCAATTCTGGCGGAACTTCGAAAACCTGCCCCAGTTCATGGCCCACCTCGACTCCGTCCGGGTCCTGGACGAACGCCGGTCACACTGGATCGCCAAGGCCCCGGCCGGCTCGAAGGCCGAATGGGACGCCGAGATCGTCGAGGAGATCCCCAACCAGCGCATCGTCTGGCGGACGCTGCCTGGCTCGGAGATCCCCAGTGAAGGCTCGGTGCGGTTCATCCCCGCGCCCGGCAATCGCGGAACCGAGATTCACGTCGAGCTTCGCTACTCGCCGCCGGGCGGACGGGTCGCCGCAACGCTGGCCAAGCTGTTCGGCGCCGAGCCGGGGCAGCAGGTGGCCGGCGATCTCCGCCGGTTCAAGCAGGTGATGGAGCTGGGCGAGGTCGTGCACTCCGACGCGAGCATACATCGACGCATGCATCCCGCGCGGCCGTCGAACGAGCTGCCCCGCATCGCGCCGAGCATGGAAGGAGCGGTTCGATGAAAGCGACCTGCTGGGAAGGCAAGAAGAGGGTCCGGGTGGAAGAGGTGCCCGACCCGAAGATTCTCAACTCGCGTGACGCGATCGTCCGCATCACATCCACCGCCATCTGTGGCTCGGATCTGCATCTGTACAACGGCTTCATCCCCACGATGGAGCGGGGGGACATCCTGGGACACGAGTTCATGGGCGAGGTTGTCGAGGTCGGACGGTCGGTCAAGAACCTGGCGGTGGGCGATCGCGTGGTGGTGCCGTTCGCGATCGCCTGCGGCCACTGCGCCGCGTGCCAGCGCGACCTCTTTTCCTGTTGCGAGAACTCCAACCCCAACGCCTGGATGGCGGAGAGACTGTTCGGCCATGCCACGGCGGGCGCGTTCGGCTATTCCCATCTGACCGGCGGCTATGCCGGTGGGCAGGCCGAGTTCGCCCGGGTGCCGTTTGCCGACGTCGGCCCGCTCAAGGTGCCGGACGATCTCACCGACG
Source organism: Gemmatimonadales bacterium (assembly GCA_035707305.1). GTDB lineage: Bacteria > Gemmatimonadota > Gemmatimonadetes > Gemmatimonadales > GWC2-71-9 > DASQPE01. The sequence continues at coordinate 277 of DASSUE010000326.1, read as the reverse complement.
AGCAGGTCCTCTTTCTGTCGGACATCCTCCCAACCGGGTACATGGGTGCCGACTTCTGCAACATTCAGAAGGGTGACGTGATCGCGGTCTGGGGCGCCGGCCCGGTCGGGCAGTTCGCGATCGCGAGTGCCGGGCTGTTGGGAGCGGAGCGAGTGATCGCGATCGACCGGTTCCCCTACCGTCTGCGCATGGCGGCGGAGCAGGCCGGCGCGTCGGATGTGATCAATTACGAGGAGCAGAACGTCCTCGAGGCGCTCAAGGAGCTCACGGCGGGCCG
>DASSUE010000325.1:0-8286 GCA_035707305.1 Gemmatimonadales bacterium | reverse complement strand
ACCGGGACGTCGAACCGGGTGCCGTTGTGGGCCACCAATGGATCCTGCTGCACGAACTCGCGGAACCGGGTCCAGATATCGGCGAAGCAAGGCATGCCGGCGACGTCGCGGTCGTAGTAGCCATGCACCCGGCTCGCCGTGGGATGGATCGGCCGGCAGGGATCCACCAGCTCGTGGAACTGCTCGACGATCACTCCGTTCCGCACCCGCACGGCGGCGATCTCCACGATGCCGCACTCGCCGACGTCATCATCGGTGGTCTCCAAGTCGAACGCGACGTAGTCGCGAAGCCGGTCCTTGAGCCCGCGGGTATGCAGCACCTGCAGTGCCTTGAATACGATCAACGGCCAGCACTCAGGTCGCACCTCGTTCGGCTGAAGCCGGAGATCGTTGGGACCGAGCAGCTGGGGGCTGGCGATGCGCCGCACCGAACTGATTCTTGCGGCCCGGAGCATTCCGATCACGGCGAGCTCGACGCCGTAGTCGGGCGCGACCCACACCGTGCCGCCGCGCTCCGCCGTCCGGGCGAGTCTGTCGGCAAGCTCGGCGGCTCCGGGGCACTCGAGCGGGTCGGTCAGATCCAGGTAGCGGTCCTCGAGCGGACTCTGATACCTCCCGCTCAGCGTGCCGAGCAGGTCGTTCACCAGGGGTCGCAGGCTGTCGTGGGCCTGCCGGAGCGCACGCAGATTCTCCACGTGCCGAATGAATCGCCGGGCTTTCCGGCCGTCGGGGTCGCCGCCCGGGCGGCGGGCGAACACGCGAAGCGCAGCCGGAAATTCGGTCCCCGCGGGCGCGCCGAGCCGGACCTGCTCCACCATCGCGGGGGGGAGAACCCGCGCTGCGAAAACCTCGATGGTGACCGGATCGTCGGGCGCCGCGATGACCTGGAGCGATGAGATCACCGATGCCAGCACCCGGTCGTCGAGGAATGCCTGGCCGCGAGCGAGCCGGCACGGCAGGCGGGCCGCCAAAAGCGCCGGCTCGAGCCTTCGCGCCGCTTCGTGCCTCCGATACAGCACGGCGTGTTCGCCCCAGGGCAGGCCGGTGGCCGCCTGGTCCCGGACCAGATCGGCGACGATCCAATCGGCCTCGTCCCGGTCGTTCTCGAACTCGTAGACCTCGACGTCGTACTCGCCCTCGCGGTTCGAGGCGACGGCCTTGTCGAACAGGGTTGGATTGCGCGCGATGAGCCGCCGCGCCACTTCCAGCACGCGGGACGGACAGCGGCGGTTCTCCTCGATGACGATCGGGTGCCGGATCTCGAAGTCCGCCTGAAAGCGCTTCAGCACCCGCGGGTCCGCGCCGGCCCAGCCATAGATGGACTGCTCGTCGTCTCCCACCCCGAACAGGGTGCCGCCCTGCGCGAGCTTGCGCACGATCGCGTAGTGCGCCGTGCTGAGGTCCTGCAGCTCGTCCACCAGAAACGCATCCCACCGCCGCGCCCACTCCACGGCGATGTCAGGATGCTCGCGGAGCAGCGCTTCGGTGACCGCGATGATGTCGTCGAAGTCCACCAGATTGCGGGACCGCAATGCGTCCTGGTAGGCAGCGAATCGATCCGCCTCCCGCTCGCCGAGCGGGAACCCCTGGAGCCGGTGCCGACCGAACAAGCGCAGCAAGGCCACCGCCTCGCGGTCGTGGCGGGCGCCCACCCGCCGCACGACCCTGCGCTGGTACTCCTCGTCCGCGATTCCGAATCCGTCGCGCAGGCCGGCCGGGGCTGGGTGGTCACGCAAAATCGCAAGGCAGAGCCGATGGAGCGTCCCGCGGGTCACCTCGGCGGCATACGGCCCGAGGGTGCGCTCCAGCCGGGACGCCAACTCTTCCGCCGCCTTGTTGGTGAACGTGACGGCGGAAATACGGGCCGGGGCCACACCGAGACGCTCGATCAGGTGACACACCCGCCCGACCAGACAGTACGTCTTCCCCGAGCCCGGGCCCGCCACCACCAGAACGGGACCGAGTGGCGCCTCGATGGCGCGACGTTGGGCGGGTGTGGGTGACAGCAGCGACACGTGACGGGTACGGGTGATCTATTGGCCGATGACGCGCGTCATCCAGGCGGCGACCGTCGTTGCGAGCTCGCGGTGAACCTCGGCGTTGGTGCGGCCGGAGCGCTTCAGCACGCCGAACGAGTGATCGGCTCCGTCAACCACGTGCAGCCTCGCCCGGTCGCCGAGATGATCGCACACGGTTCGCATCAGGTCCAGGGTGGCCAGTGGATCGCGGGTGCCCTGCAGGAAGAGCATGGGCACCGTGACGCGTTCCAGGTGCGCCGTGCGGCTGGTGCCGGGGCGCCCGGCCGGATGCAGGGGAAACCCGAAGAACACGAGGCCCCGCACGCCTTGCAACGGGGCGTGGGCCTGCGCGGTGGATGTCATCCGCCCACCGAACGACTTGCCCCCAGCGAACAGCGGCAGCTCCGGTGCCGCCGCACCGGCCTTCCCGACCGCAACGCACACGGTGGCCTCGGCCACTGCCGGCGGATCCGGGCGGCGGCCGCCCGCGTCCATGTACGGAAACTGGTACCGCAGGGTGGCGATCGATTCGGCCGCCAGAGCCTCCGCCGTGGCCTGCAAGAACGGGTGTCGCATGCCGGCGCCGGCTCCATGCGCCAGCACGAGCAGCGCGCGGGCATCGGGCGGGCGGAGCACCAGCACATCGGACCCGGTCATGGCTTGCCCAGCGCGGCGAGCGCCGCGCCCAGGTCAGGCGTGGTGGTGAGCACCGCCGCGAGCGGATCGCGCTTCCGCTTGTGCAGGCGCTTGGGCACCGTGCGCATGGTGAACCCGCGGATGTCGAGCTTGGGCGTGACCTCACGCCACTCGAGCGGCGTAGACACCGGGGCGCCCGGGAGCGGCCGGACGCTGAACGGCGCGACGATGAGCTGGCCCTCGATGTTCTGCAGGTAGTCCACGTACACCTTCCCGCCCCGGCGGGACACCTGGCGTGTCACGGTGGCGATGTCCGGAAGCTCGTCCACTAACATGCGCGCCAGCAACTCGCCGAAGGAACGGCATTCATCCCACGAGAGCTGCCGGCCGAGCGGGATCATGACGTGAAGTCCCGACGACCCACTGGTCTTCACGAAATGGGGGAGCTCGATCCGCTCGCAGAGCGCGTGGGCCGCCCGGGCCACCTTCACCACGTTGGTGAACGGCGCCTCCTTCGGATCGAGATCGAGCACGCACCAGTCCGGCCGGCTGATCGACGACACCCGACTACCCCAGATGTGGAGCGGAATCGAGCCCAGGTTGGCGAGATACAACAGCGTGTCGATGTCCTCCACGACGATGTAGTCGATGTCCCGTTCTTCGCTGGGAAGGGTGGCGGTCCGCACCCACTCAGGCGTGAACGGCGGGGCATCCTTCTGATAGAACGACTTGCCCTCGATGCCATCGGGAAACCGGGTGAGGACCACCGGACGGTCGGCCAGATACGGCAGGAGCCACGGTGCGACCGCACGGTAGTAATCGATGAGATCGCCCTTGGTGTAACCGTCGTTGGGCCAGTAGATCTTGTCGCGATTGGTGAACTGAACTCGCTCGGCGGGAGCAGGCGCGAGCGGGCGCGACGGGGCGGGAGGTTCGACAGGTTTGGCCTGTTGCCGCGCTCTCGTCTTCTGCTCCCGCCCGGTCTGGCCGGCTCTCGCCCGTTTCCTTACTCCGCTCACCAGCACCGGCTGCCGCAGCAACCCCTCGTCGGTAATCTCCGCATACTCCACCTCGCACTCCAGCTCCGGATCCACCCAGGTAGTTCCCTTTTCTTTCGGAACGGGTCCGCTGCACGGTGGCGTCTTTCGCGCCTTCGACTCCAGCTCCTTCCGCAGGTCGCGAAGCTCCGCATCCGAAAAACCGCTCCCGACCCTGCCCGCGTAGACCAAGTCGCCGTCGGTGTCGCGGGCGACATGCAGGGCGCCGAAGCCGCCGCGTGAACCTCTGGGCTCGGTGAAGCCCACCACGACGAACGGCTCCACCTGGCGGGTGCGCATCTTGAGCCAGGCCGACGAGCGACCCGCTCGATACGGGGAGTCCGCCTTCTTGGCGATGATCCCCTCCAGCCCCCGCGCCTGCACCTGCTCGTACATCGCCTTGCCGTCGGTTTCGAAATGATCGAGGTAGCGCACCACGCCCGATGCGGGGACCACGCGACTCAACAGTGCCTTCCGCTCCGTCAGGGGCAGCTGACGAAGGTCGTACCCTTCGACGCTGAGCAGATCGAACGCGAAGAACGTCACCGGCGTGTCCACGACCGCGCGGCGGACGTCGATCGCCCGGGTCACCTTGGCCCGACCCTGCAGCCGCTGAAAGCTCGGCTTCCCGTCCGCGTCGAGCGCGACCACCTCGCCGTCCAACACGGCACGGTCGACCGGAAGCGCACGCACCGCCCGCTCGACCTCGGGAAAGGAGACACTACAGTCGTTGCCGTTCCGAGTGAGCAGTCGCGCCTCGTCGCCCTGCTTGCCGGCCAGCACGCGATACCCGTCGAGCTTCAGCTCGAACACCCATCCCGAACGCGAGAACGGCGCATCCGCGGTCTCGGCCAGCATCAGAAGCTTGGCCTCCAGCTTCACCACGCGGTTGGGAGCCCCGAGCCGTGCCGCATCCGCGGCGATGCCGGCAGCGGGCGTCCGACCCTCCTTGACCTCCTCCACGGTGAGACCCGAGAGCACGGAAGCCTCGGGCAGCTCGGACGACGACGCGACGTGCGCGTCACGCTCCTTGATGAGCAGCCACTCCTTTTCGGCCTTCTTGATCTTCACCAGCGTCCAGCGGCCGTGCAGCTTGAACCCGTCGAGCTCGAACAGCAGCTTGCCAGCCGCCAGCCCGTCGCGCGGATCGCCGATCGGGGTCCAGCGGCCCCGATCCCAGACGATCACACCTCCGGCACCATAGTTGCCGGCGGGGATGATGCCCTCGAAGTCGCCATACTCGAGCGGATGGTCTTCGACGTGCACGGCGAGCCGCTTATCGGCAGGGTTGGGCGACGGGCCCTTCGGCACCGCCCACGACACCAGCACACCATCCAGCTCGAGTCTGAGGTCGTAGTGCAGTCTCCGCGCGGCGTGCTTGTGCACGACGAACAGCTGGGCGCCGGCCTCCGGACGCGCGCCGGCAGGCTCCGGGGTCCGGTCGAGCGTCCGTTTGGCGCGGTACGGGGCGAGCGGGTCGTGCGGCGTAATCGGCTCAGGCTGTGAATGTTGCGGCCGGCGTGCAAGGAGTTGCACTCGTGCGCCGGCCAACTGTATTGGAATTGTCCTTGCGGGATCGCGAAACGGCCCGCAACTTAGCGCTGCCCATTATGCCTGCTCGCTCAATCGGCTCCGCCACGATCTCGTTCGGGCTCGTCTCCGTGCCCGTGGACCTCTACTCGTCCAGCGAGTCCTCGGCCGCGGTCTCGTTCAATATGCTGCACAAGAGCTGTGGCTCGCGGCTCAAGCAGCAATACATCTGTCCCAAGGACAACGTCGTCGTCGAGCGCGACGATATCGCCAAGGGTTACGAGTTCGCCAAGGGCCAGTACGTCATGTTCTCGCCGGAGGAGCTCAAGGCGTTGGACGAAAAGGCCACGAACACCATCGACATCTCCGAGTTCGTGCCGCTGGACCGGGTCGACCGGATCTACGTCGACAAGACTTACTATCTCGGCCCCGACAAGGGCGGTGAGCGCGCTTACCGTCTGCTGGTCGACGCCCTCAAGCAGACCGGTCGTGCGGCCCTCGGCCAGTATTCCGCGCGCGGCCGGCAGTATCTGGTCCTGGTGCGGCCGATGGACGGCCTGCTCGCGATGGAGCAGCTTCATTACGCCAACGAGATCAGGAGCGCGGCCGATGTACCTCGGCCCGAGGTCGCCGTGAAGCCCGCCGAGCTCACGCTGGCACAGCAGCTCATCGAGCAAACCGCCACCGACGAGTTCCACCCCGAGAATTATCACGACACAGTGCGTGAACGCGTGGTGGAAGCGATCGAGGCCAAGGTCGAGGGGCAGGAGATTACCGCGGAGCCGCAGGAAGCGCCACAGACCAAGATCATCGACCTGATGGAAGCGCTGAAGGCGAGCCTAGCCAGGCGGGGCGAGACCCCGGCCGAGCGGAAGCCCGCACGGCGCGCGGGTGGCAAGAAGGGCGCTGACGAAGACGCCGAGAAACCGGCCGCAAAGAAGCGTAAGAGGGCGTAGACGAAGTCCTACTCGACCGCCGACGTCGCTCGGCTGCTGGCTATCTCCGCAGGGCAGGTCCGCTCACTTGCGCGCGCCGGCGTGCTCACCCCTGACCGGGGCCCAGGCGGCGCGCTTCGCTTTTCCTTCCAGGATCTCGTTCTTCTCCGCACAGCAAAGGCGTTGGTCGAGGCTCGGGTTACACCACGGCGGATCCGTCGGGCCCTTCGCCGGCTGGTGGACCAGCTCCCGCGCGGGCGAAGCATGAGCGAGGTGCGGATCACGGCCGAAGGCGATCGCGTCGTGGTGCACGATGGGCAGACAACGTGGCAGCCGGACTCCGGGCAGCTGTTGCTCGACTTCAGCGTGGCCGAGCTTGCCACCCGCGCCGCGCCGGTTGCGCGACGTCTCGCTCGAGATGCGCGCCGGGCGGAGGAAGATCTCTCCGCCAATCACTGGTTCGCGCTGGGCCTCGATCTCGAGGCGGCGGCTCCCGATGACGCGCGCGATGCATATCGCCGTGCGCTCGAGCTCGATCCGTCGCGCATCGACGCCAGGCTCAACCTCGGTCGCTTGCTCCACCTGAGCGGGCGGGTCGCGGAGGCTGAGGCCCATTATCGGGCGGTGCTCGCCGGCCCCGATCCCAGTCCGACCGCCGCATTCAACCTGGGAACGGCGCTGGAGGACCAGGGGCGGAGCGCAGAAGCCATCGTCGCCTACCGCGACGCGATCGCCGCCGATCCGTCCTTCGCCGATGCTCACTTCAACCTCGCGCGATTGTACGAGCGGACCGGCCGGGGCGCCGCGGCGATCCGGCATTTTCGAGCGTATCGCGATTTGACCCGCTAACGCGGGCGTCCCGCCACCCGGACCCTCGTTTATGCACGTTCACGTCGGGACCAGCGGATTCGCCTACAAGGAGTGGAAGGGCGGGTTCTATCCCGAGAAGATCGCGGCGGACGGAATGTTACCGGCCTACGCCACGCGGCTGACCACCGTCGAGATCAACAACACGTTTTACCGCATGCCCAAGGAGAGCATGCTCACCGGCTGGGCCTCCCAGGTGCCCGCCGAGTTTCGGTTCGTGCTCAAGGCGTCGCAGCGGATCACCCATTTCGCGCGCCTGGGCGACGACGACGGGGCCCTGGACTATTTCCTCCGCGTCGCGAGCGTGCTCGGGTCTCAGCTCGGCCCGACGCTGTTCCAGCTCCCTCCCAACATGAAGAAGGACCTGTCGCGACTGGAGGAATTTCTGGCGCGACTCCCCCACCGCTGGCGAGCAGCGTTCGAGTTTCGGCACCCCTCGTGGTTCGAGGCCGACACCTACGCCGCGCTCCGCGCTCGGGACGCCGCGCTGGTCCACGCCGAGGACGACGAGGGGGAGACGCCGCTCGAGCCGACGGCGTCCTGGGGCTACCTCCGCCTGAGGCGGCTCAGATACACGGCGGAGGAACTTGCCGAGCGTGCGACGCGGATCCGACCGCTGCCCTGGCAGGAAGCGTTCGTGTTCTTCAAGCACGAGGAGGGGGCGCCGGCACTTTCCGGGACCGGTCCGCTCGCTGCCCAGGCCTTCGCGGCCATCGCCTGATTTCACCCAATCAGGATTTTTCAGCGATGCCGGCCGACGGTATAATAGCTGACATGATCGGCAAGCTCTTCCGGCGGCGCGGGATTCTGTCGGATCGCGAGCAGGAGCTCCGCGCACGCGAGGCGGAGCTGCTCGAGCGTCTGGCCGAGGCGCTGGCCCGGTTCGGTCCCGATGTCGCCCCGGACGATCTGCAGCGCTTCCGGGAAGTGCGGGAGCAGCTGGCAGGGCTGTTCCTGCTGGTGATCGCCGGCGAGTTCAACTCCGGCAAATCGAGCTTCATTAACGCGCTGCTCGGCGAGGTCGTATTGCCCGAAGGCGTTACCCCCACCACCGACCGCATCAACCTCCTCCGTTACGGTCCGGCCGTCACCGAACAGTTACGGGAGGCGTACTTGCTGGATCGGACCCATCCCGCCGAGCTGCTGCACGAGATCAACATCGTGGACACGCCGGGCACGAACGCCATCATTCGCCGACACGAGGAGCTGACCCGCGACTTCATCCCCCGATGCGATCTGGTGCTCTTCGTCACGTCTGCGGAC
>DASSUE010000324.1:0-5164 GCA_035707305.1 Gemmatimonadales bacterium | reverse complement strand
GAACGTCCCGGATTGAAACCCGATTAGTGCGGCAACCGTACGAGTTCCTATGACCGAGACCATCGCCCTCGACAAGCTTCCAGCCGTCTTCTCCCCGCTCGCCAAAGCGGTCCTCGACGGCTTCAGTGAGGGCGTCGTGGTGTTCGACCGCGACGCCCGAATCGTCTACGCCAATCAGCCAGCCCGCGACGCACTCCGCGAGATGGATCTGAGTGAAGGCGCTCCCGACCTGCAGCCGCGGTTGGCCGCGCTGGGCGGCCGGCTGAGTCCGCTCCGTATCGGGACCCTCGAGCTGGGCGAGGCGATGTTCATACCGGGGATCGCCGGGCCCACGACGTTGGCGGATCGGGAGAAGGAGGCTATCGTCAAGACGCTGGACGCGCACGGCTGGAAGCTGGCCGAGACCGCGCGGCAGCTGGGCATCAGCCGGACTACCCTCTGGCGCCGCCTCAAGGCATACGGACTGCACCGAGACGGCCGAACGAAATGGTCGAAAGCCTCCTAGCGATCCTGCTCCTCGCCCAACCTCTTTCGAACACCGACACCACCCAACCATTCGCAGATTCCACCACTCGCGCGCTCGTCGAGCGCGCGATCGCTCGGCGCGGAAATAGTGACGCGGACATCAGCGAGTGTGGCGTCCCCATTGTCAGCGATCGGTTTCACTGCCCTCGAGCACCGCATCCGCTCGCGGCCGACGGACCGGAATGGTACCGCTACCGGTTGATCGACAGCCTGACGGTGGCGCGGGCCGGCGGCCATCCCGTCCGGGTCTACGAAGTCGAAGCGACGCCGCGCCGGCCCGCGCCCGCCCTGGTGGCGGGATGCCTGTGGATCGAGGCCGATTCCTACGCCGTCGTCCGGCTCGCACTGCGCGACGTGGGGTCGGAGCTCCTCGCTCAGGCGCTGCCTGGCCGGTTGGTGGACAGCCTGCCACCCGACATCACTGGCGAGCGGGCGCAAGGGGTCTCGTTCGAGAAGCCGTCCGATCCGGTGCGCTACGATCGGGTCCAGGGCTGGTCGTTCGGGTTCGGCTACCGGCTGCGGGTGCCCGCGATCGAGTTTGCCGGCGTGCAGGGCACCATCCGATACGGCATCTCCGATGAGCGGCTCACCGGCCGGCTGTCGTTCCTGCGCGACGCGCCGACCGGCCGGATCGCGATCAGCGGGTACCGCGACGTCGTGGATGTGGATCCCATCTCACCGGGCCAGACCGTCGGCAACACGCTCGACGCGATCTTCGCCGCGCATGACAACGGCGACTACATGCTCGCGACCGGCGGTAGCGCCTCGTACGGCTTCACGCTCCCAATCGGGTGGGAGCTGGGATTCAGCGCGCGGGTGGAGCGGCAGCGGAGCGTGATACGCGAGGCTTCCTCGGATGTGAACGACTTTTTCGGCGGCGACGGCCTGTTCCCCGACAATCCACCTGTCACCGAAGGCACGTTCCTGGGCGGCGCGCTGACGGTGTCGGGCGCGATCGGGCCTCGCTGGACGGTGACCGTGGATGCGCTCGGCGGTGAAGGGCTGTTCACCGGCCGGGTGTTCGGGCAGATCCGTCACTCGCTCGGCGGACGCCGGGGCATCACCATCCGCGGCAAGGCGGGCATCGCCACGTCCACCGACCTCGACCAGATGCAGTTCCGGGTCGGAGGGATGAATACGGTTCGCGGATTCGACTACGGCAGCCAGCGCGGCCAGGCGTTCTGGGCGGCGCAGTTGGACGTGGCTCCGATTCGCGGGCGTATCCGGCCGGTCCTCTTCGCCGATGCCGGGCGGGCGGCGGATCCCTCCGACCTGTTCGAAGGCGACGTACTCGTGGGGGCGGGTGTGGGAGTGTCGATCTTCGGGGGCCTGCTCAGGCTCGACCTGAGCCGCCGGCTTTCACCGGGGAATGGCACGCTCCGCTTCGACGTCACGGCAGGAGCCCCGCGCTGAGATGAGTGGACCACGGGTCATCTCGCAGGGAAGCTGGCTGGTCGTCTATGCGTTGATGCAGGGGTGTGCGCAGGCAGGGTCGGAAACACGTCCCGCCCTGCTCGAGGCCCGATGGACCGGCGCGGACTCCGGGGTCATGCGGGGTCCCGCTACGGCTCGCTGGTGCGCCGACAACCGCTTCGCGGAGCTGCTGGGGCTGCAGGGCGACACCGGCATCGCCATCGCCATTCGGCGGGTGGACTCACTGGTTCCGGGGCAGTACCCAGCGGTACTCCCCGACAGCGCCGACAGCATCTCGGCGTCCGCGACCGTCGCCCTTCGGTTCTTGGCCCGGTCCTCGGTGAGCGGCTATCAGAGCGATTCCGGGAGCGTCACGCTGGATCGGGATGCCGGGGGCCGGCTGAGTGCGCGGTTTCAGGTGCGCGCTCGCGTGTTGGGAGCCGCGGGCCGGATCTCGTTGCGGGGGAGCGCCGTGGCGATGAACGTCGTCCGGGGCGGCGAGGAATGCACCACGCCGTGGCGGCCCTCGCAGTAAGTTTCGGGATGGAGTCCACCTACTACCGGAAGGGATTCGGCCTCAAGGGCGCCATCGAAGGGCAGCTGGCGAGCGATTACCACAGCCACGTGGTGGATGCCCTCCGGGCCAACGATCATCGCCTCCGGGTCGGTCCACTGACCTTCCGGCTCGCACGCGAGTTCGGATTCTGCTACGGCGTGGACCGCGCCGTCGACTACGCTTACGAGACCCGTCACAAGTTTCCCGACCGCCGGCTCTTCCTGGTCGGCGAGATCATCCACAACCCCCACGTTAACCAGAAGCTGCGGGACATGGGCATCCGGTTTCTGGCGCACGCCTCCGGCGGGGAGTTCGATTTCTCGGCGCTCACGGCGGACGACGTGGTCATCATGCCGGCGTTCGGGGTCACGATCCACGACTTCAACCGGCTGCGCGCGGTGGGCTGCGTGATGGTGGACACGACCTGCGGGTCCGTACTGAACGTGTGGAAGCGGGTCGACAGCTACGCGCGGGACGGTTACACGGCGATCATCCACGGCAAGTACTGGCACGAGGAGACCAAGGCGACTGCAAGCCAGGTCATGAAGCACCCTGACGGGCGCTATCTCGTCGTGCTGAACATGGACGAGGCCAGACTGGTGTGCGATTTCATCGAGGGACGCGGCGACGCCGCGGCCTTGGCGGAGCGATTCGCCAAGGCGGTGTCGGCGGGCTTCGACTTCCGGCGGGATCTGGTTCGTGTCGGCCTCGCGAACCAGACCACGATGCTCTCCGGCGAATCGCTCGCGATCGCGGATGAGTTTCGCATGAGCATGATCCGGCGGTACGGGGAAGCGGCGGCGGCGGATCACGTTCGGACCTTCGACACGATTTGTTCCGCCACTCAGGAGCGCCAGGACGCCGTCGTTCAGCTGCTCGACGAGCCGCTGGACCTAATGCTAGTCGTCGGGGGGTACAACTCGAGCAACACGTGCCACCTGGCCGCGTTGGTGCAGTCGAAGGGTGTGCCGGTCTATCATATCGAGGACGCGGACTGCATCGACGCCGCGGCGGGAACCATTCGACATCAGCCGGTGCGCCAGAAGCGCGAGATCACCGACGCGGGTTGGCTGGGAGAGGCGCGCAGCATCGGCATTACCGCGGGCGCGTCGACACCGAACAACAAGGTCGGCGAGACGGTGCTTCGGGTGTGTGAAACGGCCGGTATCCAGCAGGAGTTGCACCGGGTGGTCGCCTAGCTCGCGGGCATGCTGGTCGATCTGTCACACACCATCGAGCACGGGATGACCACCTATCCCGGGCTCCCGGCGCCCCTGATCTGCGACTACCTCAGCCGGGAGGCATCGCGCAGCCGGTACACCGGTGGAGCGACGTTCCAGATCGGCCGCATCGATATGGTGTCCAACACCGGCACGTACCTCGATACGCCGTTCCACCGCTATGAAGACGGGATCGATCTCGCGGGGCTGCCGCTCGAAAGCGTGGCGGGACTGCCTGCATTGCGTCTCACGTTCTTTCCCGGGCCGGACCGAGCGATCACGCGCGCGCGACTGGACCGCGCCATCGGAACCCGTGAGATCCGCGGTGTCGCGGTGTTGCTCCACACTGGCTGGGACGCGCACTGGCGCAGCGAGCGGTATGGATCCCCGAATCCCTTCCTGAGCTCCGACGGGGCTGAGCTGCTGCTCGAGCGCGGGGCGGCGCTTGCCGGCATCGACTCGGTCAACATCGACGACATGCAGGACCTCTCGCGCCCGGTCCATACTCTCCTGCTGCGCCAGGGCGTGCCGATCGTCGAGCACATGACGAATCTGGGCCGGATGGCCGAGAACGGTATGCGATTCTACGCGGTGCCGCCCAAGGTCATGGGGATGGGGACGTTTCCGGTGCGGGCGTTCGCAACAGCATCTGGGCCACCGCGAGAATCGTGAACGGCGCACTGCCCTCCAGCCGGTTGTTCACCAGCACGTAAGCCGGCACGTTCGCCGACAGCGCGAGCCGCGCCAGCCGCACCAGATCCTCGCGCACGGCAGGATCGCCGTCGAGGATGCGATCGTAGGGCGAGAACGCATCCACTGCCTCGTCATAGCTGCGCCCGGGGCGGAGCAACGCCCGGGCCACCACGAACGGCGCGGTCAGCGCGCCGGGCAGGTCGAGCTGCGCGCCGATCGGCGGCATCCGGGTCCACGAATTGAACACGTGGGCGACATCGTGCCCGCGCAGCACGGCAAAGTAGGCCGGGGTTAGAAACTCCTCGTTCCGGACCTCGACCGCGTACTGCAAGGCGCGAGGGATCTGCTCGAAGAACGCGTCGAGGCGGTCGGCGAACTCCTGCGGCCCCATGCTCGCGCGCGGAATCTGCTGGAACTCGAAGACCAGCGGGCCGAGGTTGTCTGCGAAGTGCGCCAGGCTTGGCTCCGCGATGGATTCGACGAAAACCTGCGGGTTCAGAAAGTCGGGGTTCAGCCGGCCGGCCTTCGCGGGATCCTGCGCCCGCGTCCAGGTGTGGGCGGTCAGCTGCTGCCACACCTTGCTCACGCAGGGAAATCCCCTCGGCAACCGTTCCGCCCAGCCCCGCAACAACTCCGGGGCTGGCGCACCGTAGAAGCTCGCGTCGATCCCAACCGTCCGGAACAGCGGGAACCTGGCGTACTCCTCCAGCATTCGGGTCGAGACCGACTTGCCGCGGTAGGTCTGGCGATACACCAG
>DASSUE010000323.1:0-12415 GCA_035707305.1 Gemmatimonadales bacterium | reverse complement strand
GGTGGACGCAGTGGCCGACCTCGGCCTCCGGATCGGGGATCCCCTCCGACTTGAGTCCGCGGTTGATCGGCCGCCAGGTGGCGCCGGCGTCGTCGCTCCGGAATGCTCCCGCCGCCGAGATGGCCACGAACATCCGCCGGGGATCGCGCGGGTCGAGAATGATGGTGTGGAGGCACATGCCGCCGGCACCGGGCTGCCACTGGGGTCCCGAGGTATGGCATCGGAGTCCGGGCAGCTCGTCCCAGCTGCGACCCCCGTCCGTGCTCCGAAAGAGCGCGGCGTCCTCCACGCCCGCGTACACGGTGTCGGCATCGGCGTGCGACGGCTCCAGGTGCCACACACGAGCGAATTCCCACGGATGCTGGGTGCCGTCATACCATTGGTGCGTACCGGGAACGCCGTCGTACTTGAACTCGTTGCCGACGGGCTCCCAGGTCGCCCCGCCGTCGTCCGACCGCTGGATCAACTGCCCGAACCACCCGCTGGTTTGAGAGGCGTAGATCCGGTTCGGGTCGGCCGGCGAGCCCTTGAGGTGGTACATCTCCCATCCCGGGAAATGCGGGCCGCTGACGTTCCAACGGCCCCGCTTCCCGTCCGCGGTGAGGACGAAGGCGCCCTTCCGTGTGCCGACCAGTACCCGAACCCCACTCATGTCTCACTCCTTTCCCAGCGGATGCCGCCGGATCAACGGGAATCTTGTGCAACGTATTCTAGACGATTGCGCGGCCGCTGAATCGACAGGCGTCGGATGGGCTCGACCCCGGCGGGTGCGGCCGGACCAGTGCGTCATCCGCACGCCGCCACGTCTCCCTTGATCGTGATCTACCGGTTTGTCGTCCCGCTTGCCACCGCACTCGCGGCGGCTTGCAGCTCTGCCGCCGGCAGCGCGGCGTCTCACGAGCCCGCACCGGCAACGGGGGATTCCGCCGTGGTGGCTGCGCTGGATGCTGAGTATCAAGACGCGGTAAAGATGAATGACGCCACAACCATGGCGCGGATCCTGGCCGACGACTTCGTGCTGGTCACGGGCCGCGGCTCCACGTTCAGCAAGGAAGATCTGCTTCGCGAGGCGAGAAACGCCACGACAATCTACGAGCGGCAGGACGTCGAGACCCGGACCGTGCGCGTCTGGGGAAATACCGCCGTGGTGACGGCCCTGCTCTGGATCAAGGGCATCCGCGACGGGCGCCCCATCGATTACCGTCTCTGGTTCAGCGATACCTACGTGCGCACGCCCCGCGGTTGGCGCTACGTGCTCGGCCAAGCCTCGCTCCCGTTGCCTGCCTCACCATAATCGTGCGACGGTTTGCACCCTCATCGCGCCCGGGTCTTGCCGTTCACCTTTACTGATCGCAACACGGCCGCGATTTCGCGGCTCGCCGATCGAGCGGAGAGGTCAGCATGCAACTCCGACAGGCATTTTGCGCCCGGGCCGGAGTGCTTTGTCTTGCACTCACGGGCTGCTCCGCGTGCGAGCCCGCCGGCCCCACCGGCGCTGAGCAGAACCCCAATCCACATGACGAGCGGTGGTCCCGCGCCGCTGTGAACGGAATTCGGGCGAGATGCTTCCCTCACTGAGCGAACGGCTGGCCCAACTTCCGGCCGACTTGCAGCCGCTCGCGGAGGCCGCCTGGCGGCACCGCGTACGGGGGGCCAACCTCCGCGCCGACGGCACGGTTCAGGTCGGTCCCATGCCGTGGGTCAGCGGGGAAGCCTTCGCGTTCGTGATATACCCGCCTGCGGAGCCGGGGTGGATCGCCGCTGCCCGAGCGCGGCCCGGCACCGTGATCCCCGATTCCTACGCGGCGGTTCTCGCCGCGCTCAACGGATGCTTCGCGTTCGGGCTCGCGCTGTACGGTCTGGCGCCGTCGCTGCAGCGGAGTCCGCGCCGCAGCGACCGCCACGCGCTGGAGCCGCTCGACCTGGACGCGGCGAACCACTACTGGACCCACGAGTATCGCGGCGCCGCGGGTGAGTTTCACTTCGGCGGCTCCAGCTGGGTCGACGGCGAGAACGTGGGATACTTCGTCACGCCGGACCGCCGGTATCTGTGCCGCCGGAAGGACGGCCAGGTGGTGCAGGAATGGCGCTCGCTTCGCGATCTGCTGGCCGATGAGGTGCCCGCCGCTGAGGCCCGCGATCGGGAACGGCTCACCAGCCGGCGGTGGCCCTGGGAGGTCAAGCAAGGCACAGCGTGACCGCAGTGTGGCTTGTTGCAGGATGAACTGACGTTGCGCTGAACGGGCTCGGGGGTCCACCTTGACCCACCCGCTTCACCGGAGCCCGCATGCCGGTTCGTGTCCCCTCCACAGCTGTCTTCGTTCTTCTGCTTGCGGCGGCCGTACCGCACCACGATCCCGGCCGCGATCTGAACGCGATTGCCGACGAGTATCTCCGGGCACGCTTCGCCGCCTTCCCCGAGTTCGCCACGCAGCTGGGATTGCCCGGCGCCAGGCATGACCGGGTACGCGACCGCTCCGCCGCCGCCGAAGCAGCTTGGCGAAAACAGGAGAACCGCTTCCTCGCACAGGTCCGGACCATCGACGCGAGCGCGCTCAACCGCACGGATCGCGTCACCCACGCGATCCTGGTCGAGGAGCTCGAGAGCAGCGTCCGGCTCCGCGCCTGCAACAACCGGCTCTGGACGGTGAGTCCCCTCACCGGCTGGCAGGCATTCTACGCCGGTTTGGCGCAGCAGCAGCCGGTGGGAACTCCTGCGTATCGCCAACAGACGCTCACCCGATGGAACGCGCTCCCACGCGTGGTGGATACCGAGATTGCGAATCTGAAGGAAGGTGTGCAACGCGGCTACACCGCGCCGGCGGTGAACGTGCGGCGCGTGCTGGAAGGACTGGACAAGATCCTGGAGGGAGATGCCGCGGCGTCGCCGTTCTACAGTCCGGCCGCACGCGATTCCAACACCGCGTTCCGAGCCGCCCTCACGCGAGTGTCGGCCGGCCCGATCGCTGCCGCGCTTCGCCGCTATCGGGATTATCTGCAGAACGAGTACCTGCCCCGGGCGCGAGCCGACATCTCGATCACCGCGCTGCCCGACGGCGAGACGTGTTACCGGTCGGCGCTCCGTCGGTTCACCACGGTCGACGTGGATGGCGCCGAGCTCCATGCCATGGGACTTCGCGAGCTCGCGGCCGCGGAGTCCGCCGCAACCGACCTGTCGCGCCGCGCGTTCGGAAACCCCGACTATCGCGCGGTGCTCGCCGGGATGAACGATGATCCGAAGTACACCTTTCCGTCACGCGGCGCGGTGATCCCCCAGACCGACAGCATCATCGCCAAGGCCTGGGCGGCCGCGCCCAAATGGTTCGGGATCCTGCCTAAGGCGCCGGTGAAGGTCGAGCCGTTTCCAGCATTCGAGGAGCGCTCGGTCCCGGCGGGGCAGTATCTGCGCGCGGCGATCGACGGCAGCCGGCCCGGCATCTATCGCATCAATCTCTACCTCTTTACCAAGCCTGGTGGACGGCTCGAGGCCGATCGCCTCGCCTTCCATGAGGCCGTCCCCGGCCATCACTTCCAGCTCGCCATCGCGCAGGAGCGAACCGGCGTCCACCCGCTGACCCGCTACCTCTCCAATTCGGCGTTCACCGAGGGCTGGGGCATCTACGCCGAGCGCATCGCCGACGAGATGGGGCTGTACGCCTCGGACGCCGATCGGCTCAAGGACCTGGAGGGAATGGTCTACAGCTTCGCGACCGTCGTCATGGAGACCGGGATGCACGTGAAGGGCTGGAGCCGCGAGCAGGCGATCGCGTTCGAGACCACGCATACCAGCCGCTCCGAGGAGCAGGCGGCCCTCGACGTAGACCGCCGGATCGGGTGGCCGGGACAGGGTCTTTCGTATCCGGTGGGATACATCGAGATCCGGCGCCTGCGGGAGCTGGCCGAGACCAGGCTCGGCGAGCGGTTCGACGTCCGGACCTTCCACGACCGCGTCCTGGAAGACGGCTCGATTCCCCTCGGCCTGCTCCGCGCGAAGATCGAGAGCTGGCTCGATCAGTCGCCGGCGTCCTGAGCGGCCGGCCCTGCGGCTGGATGGCGGTGCCCGGCGGCTGGCGCATCGGCGGCCGGGCGGCGACTCTTCCCAAGTAGCTTAGGGTCGAGGAGGCCGTCATGGCTCGCTGTGAAGTGTGCGGCAACGACTACTATCTGTCCTTCCAGGTCATCGCCGCCGGACATACCCATACGTTCGACAGCTTCGAATGTGCCATCCACCGGCTCGCGCCGGTCTGCGAACATTGCCGCTGCCGCATCATCGGTCACGGGATCGAGGCGAACGGCACCTTCTACTGCTGCGCCCATTGCGCGCGGGCGCAGGGCGTCACCGCGGTCGCCGACCACGTCTGATGGCGGTGGCGCTGGAGCTCACGTCGGCTGCGTTCCCTGCCGGGGGCGAGATCCCCCGCGAGTATACCTGCGACGGCGCGGACCGCTCGCCGCCGCTCGCCTGGAGCGGCGCGCCGCCCGGCACGCGTAGCTTCGCGCTGATCGTGGACGACCCGGACGCGCCGGACCCCAAGGCACCGAAGATGACCTGGGTGCACTGGGTGCTCTACGACATTCCGGCGTCGGCGTCGGCACTGGCCGAAGGGATCGATCCGAAGAAGCTCCCCGTGGGCACTCGCGAGGGCATCAACGACTGGAAGCGGACCGGATACGGAGGACCCTGCCCGCCCATCGGGCGGCATCGGTATTTCCACAAGTTGTACGCTCTGGACGCGCTGCTCGGCGATCTCCGCCAGCCCACGGCGGAGCAGCTCGCCGCCGCTCTCCAATCGCATGTGGTGGCGAAGGCGGAGCTCATGGGCACGTACCAGCGCTCGCGCTGAGCAGTTCACTCAGCGCGGGGCCGAAGGGGGCTGATCGTGGGGACGGGCTCGGAAGGGGGCGCCGGCTCGAGCTGCGCGCGGCGCATGAGCCAGGCGCCCGCCACGCACACGGCACCGCCGATCACCGCGAGGCCAGCGACCTGCTCGCCGCGAACGAGGATCCCGAGCACGAGGGCGACAGGTGGGATCAGGAACGTACTGGCCGATGCCCGGGTCGCACCCATGCGGCCTGCCGCGGTCACCAGGAGCGCATACGCCACGCCGGTGCCCAGCGCGCCCAACGCTATCAGCGAGAGCCAAGGCCGGAGCGTCCATGTCGCGCCGGCCACCTCGGGGAGGCCGAGCGGCGCCGTCAGCACCAGACCCACCATCTGCGCCCGCCAGATCACCGGCAACGCGCCGTTCCTGAGCTGCAGCGGGCCCGCCAGGTTCAGCGCAAACCCGTAGCTCAGGAGGGCGGCGAGGATCAATCCGACTCCGATCACGCTGCTGTGCCCTTCGCCGAACGACGGAATACCCATCAGCACCGCCCCCGTCATGCCGACCGCGAGCCCCATCATGATCGCGCGCGAAGGCAATCGTCTGGCCAACAGCGAGGCCACCATCGCGGTGAACAGCGGGTTAGCCCCGTTCAGCATGCCGGTGAGCGCCGACGAGACCCGCTGCTCCGCGTGGGGAAACATGCTCAGTGGAAACGCCAGCCAGATGACGCCCAATACCACGATGCCCCATCGATCGGCCCGGCTCACTGGTCGCCACGACGCGGGAAAGAGGCTGAGCGTGAGAAACCCGACCAGGATCCGCACGAACGTCACACCGTTCGGCCCCACGGCCTCGAGCCCTTCGGCGATGAACAGAAAGGAGGCGCCCCAGATGAGTCCTGGGCCGAGAAGCAGGAGCCAGTCGCTCATCGGGGCGTCTCGTTCGGGGCGTACAACGCCAGGAGCAGCGCCCCGGCCGAAGCGGAGAACACCGAGTAGTCCAGCGGCTCCTTGATGCCGAACGAGATCGCCATCGCGAGCCCGAACAGCGCCAGGAGAATGGCGCTCGCGATCGCGGTCCACCGGAGCCACAGACCCGCCACCAGCAGCAGTCCGAGCACCAGCTCCGCCGCCGTGGCGGTCCAGCCGAGCAGCGGAATAGTGGCCGCCGGCATGAAGGCGTTCACTTCCGCCGTGTATTTCAGGAAGTTCTCGAAGTTGCCGTAGCCTACCCCGTCGCCCCACAGTCCGAAGCGCGACATGATCCCGCTCAGAAACGCGGCCCCGAGCGCCACCCGGGCGTAAACCGGCGTCCACCGCTCGAGTGGGGTCACGGTCGCGCCGGCGCCGACAGCGGCGCCTCCGTATCGCACACGAAGTAGGCGAGGAACCGCACCGGCCGCTCCTTGCTGGCGTTGGCCGACACGCGGTGCACCGCGCCCGGCGCCTCGTAGAACGTCTGCCCCGCGGTGAACATGGCCTCCGGCTCGTCGCCGCTCCGGGTCCGATACGATCCTTCGATCACGTAACCGACGACCGGACACGGGTGGCTGTGCGCGGTGGAGCTGTCGCCCGGCGCATAAGTCACCTCGACAAGTGTCGCCTTGAGCTTCGCACCGTTCAGCTGCGGCAGGGCCTGCGCGAACGCGACCCGGGCCCGATCGCCCTTGGCCGGTGGATTCTGCGCCTCTGCCGTGCCTACCAGCCCCGCCCCGCAGACGGTCGCCGCGCACACGATCCGGAGATTCAGCATGAGGACTCTCCCTTGTGAGTGCTCTACCCTAGCGAGAATGTGGCCTGCCTGATAGCACCACTTTATGTATCTTGACTGGACCACTTATGGCCCGATCCACTCAGCTCGGTCTGGGTGAACGTGCCCCTGCCGCTCCCGCATCGCGCTGGCTCTGCGGCGCGCTCAGAGGCGAGATCCTGGACGGCCGTCTCCGGCCGGGTGACCGGCTGCCGGCCACTCGCGGCTTGGCGCGCCAGCACGGTCTCTCGCGCGGGACGGTGGTAGCGGCGTTCCAGCAGCTCGAATCCGAGGGCTACGTCGTCGGGCGCCGCGGATCGGGTACCTATGTGAGCGAAGTGCTCCCCGACGACCTCCTGCAGGTGAGCCGCCGATCGAGGGCGGTCGCTCCGATTCGATCCAGACCGCGCCGTCGGCTCTCGGCCTTCGCGCAGCATGTGACCCCGTTTCCCGGGTTCGCCGAGCGGCCCACCCGCGCGTTCCGCTGCGATGTCCCCGCGCTCGATCTCTTCCCCATCGCCACCTGGGCGCAGGTCGCCGGGCGTCGGGTTCGCGCCGCGACGCTGGACCTGCTCCTCGGCTGCGGGCCGCTGGGGTACAGACCGCTGCAGCGCGCCGTGGCGGAATACCTCCGGACGTCTCGCGGCGTGCGCTGCGAGGCGGAGCAGGTCACGATTCTCTCGGGCGCCCAGGAAGCGCTCGACCTGGTCGGCCGGATGTTCCTCGACCCGCGCGACCGGGTCTGTGTGGAGAACCCGGGGTATCCCGGCGCCGCGCTCTTGTTCCGGGCGTTCGGCGCGCGGGTGGTGCCGGTGCCGCTGGACGCCGAGGGCATGCGGGTGCCGGGCGGCGAGCTTCGCGGGGCGCGGCTCGCGTACTTGACGCCGGCCCACCAGTTCCCGACCGGGATCGGCATGACGCTCCGGCGCCGGCTCGCGATACTCGAATGGGCGCGGGCGAACCAAACGGTGATCGTCGAGGACGATTACGACAGCGAGTATCGCTATGCCGGCCGGCCCATGCCCGCGCTGCAGGGGCTCGATCGCCACGGCCTGGTGCTGTTCGCCGGCAGCTTCAGCAAGGTTCTCTTCCCGTCGCTCCGCCTGGGCTACCTGGTGGTCCCTCCCGATCTCATCGACCGCGTGGCGGCGATCCGGTCGGTAACCAGCCGGCATGCATCGCTGGTCGATCAGGCAGTCCTGTGCGATTTCATCACCGACGGGCACTTCGGACGGCACGTGCGCCGCATGCGCGAGATCTACGCGGCGCGCTCGGGAGTGCTGCTCGAAGCGGCTCGGAGCCGGTTGGCCGGTTTGCTGGAGCTTTCGTCCGTCGAGGCCGGGTTGCAGACCGCCGGCTGGCTGGCTCCCGGCATCGACGATGAGCAGGCAGCGGCCGCGGCCGGTCAACGGGACGTGGACGTAGTCCCCCTCAGCCGCTACCACCAAAGTCGCTCTCGTCCGGCGCGGAACGGGCTCCAGCTCGGCTTTGCCGCGGTGGATCCGCCCGAGCTCCGGCGGGGGGTGGACGACCTCGCGCGGGCGCTCGAGACCATCAGGCCGGCAGCCGCCCCCTGAGTTGCTCGGGCCCGAACGGTCCCGGTTCCGCGATGAGGGCCCGGGCCGCGTCCACCTGGTTCCAGGTGTTCCACAAGAGCACGCCGCGAACCCGTCCCCGCTCGAGGTAGTAGACCACACCTTCCGCGAACGGTTCCTTCCAGTCGGCCACCGTCTCGAGCCGGGCGTCCACGTCGCCCACCGCTTCGTAGCCCTTGTCGAAGAGATCGGAGTAGAAGAACGGCAGGTGGTCGTAGCTCTGGCCGGCGCCGGCCATGTTGAGGCCCGCGACCTTCCCCATGGTGTTCGCGTTGTCCTCGTGCTCCACCCGAATGCGCTTCCCCAGCGCGGGATTGTGGAACCGCGCGACGTCGCCGGCCGCGTAGACGTCGTCGCGGCCCGCGCGGAGCTGCTGGTCCACCACGATCCCGTCGTCAACCGGAAGGCCGGCCTGCTCGGCGAGGGCGGTCGCCGGCGAGATCCCGAGGCCGGCGATCACCGCGTCGGCCTCGAGCGAGCCGGCCCTGGCGGTGGTGACGACAAAGCGGTCTCCCGCGCGGTCCACCTTGTTCACCGAATCGCCGAGGTGGACCGTGACGCCTTTCTCGCGGTAGTAGTCCACCAACGATGCCGAAAGGTCCTTGGGAAACACCCGCGCGCCGATCCCGCGGTCGCGCAGCACCATGGTGACCTCGCGGCCCTGCAGGCGAAGAGCCGCTGCGATCTCCGAGCCGATGAACCCGCCGCCGATGACGATGAAGCTGGCACCGCGGTCGGAGAGAACGCGGGTTCGTCGGTAGTCGGCCAATGTGCGGAAATAGACGATACCCTCCGGCCCGCCCGGCAGCGTCCTCGGCTCTCCTCCGGTCGCGAGCAGGATGGATCGGTAGCCGTGCGTCGCTCCCTGGTCGTCGGTCACCTGCTTCCGGGTTGCGTCGAATGTCACGACGCGCCGGCCGAGCTGCAGCTCGATGTCCGCCTCGGGGGTCTTACGCCAGATGGAGTCGAGCGCTTCGCCCTTCCACAGACCTTTAGTGAGTGGGGGTCGATTGTACGGGGCATCGGGTTCGGCGCCGATGACGGCGATGGTGCCGCGAGCGTCACGCTCCCGAATGCCGTGGACCGCCGCGTCGGCCGTCATGCCGCCACCGACGATCAGGTAGTCGTAACGGGCCACTGCGTCCTCCCTCGATGTGGTCGAGCCGCGATGTGGTCGAGCGCTCCCGCTGCAAGCGAAACCTCTGGAGCCAGGCTTACGTTCCTGCCTGAGCCCGCTTCCCGAAGGAAAGTGCCATGCGCCAGCTCGCTCTGACCGTGATGCTTCTGGTACCCGCCGTCTTGCCGGCCACACCTGCCGCGGCGCAGCAACGCGGAGCACCTCTCACGCTCGATCGCCTCTTTGCGGGTGAGCTCGCCGCGCGGTCGCCCGATGCCGTCGAGTGGTTGGCGGATGGCGGCGCCTACGCCGTCCTGGAGTCGTCCACCACCGATTCGGGCGCACAGGACCTCGTACGCTACGACGCGGCGACCGGACGCCGCTCGGTACTGGTGCCGTCGGCCAGGCTCAAGCCGCCCGGCGCGACGGCTCCGCTCACCATCGAGGCATACCACTGGGCGCCCACCGGCGCCAGAGTGCTGATCTACACCAACTCGCAGAAGGTGTGGCGCCAGAACACCCGTGGTGACTACTGGCTGGTCGACACCGCGTCGTGGACCCTTCGGAAGCTGGGGCCGGGCGCCAAGCCCTCGACGCTCATGTTCGCCACCTTCTCTCCCGACGGCCGGCGCATCGCCTACGTGCGGGAGAACAATCTGTGGGTCGAAGACGTCGCCGCACCGAACACGGTCCAGCTCACCACGGATGGGTCACCTACGGTGGTGAACGGCACCTTCGACTGGGTGTATGAGGAAGAGCTGAGCCTTCGGCACGGCTTCGAATGGGCGCCGGACAGCCGCCGTCTGGCATACTGGCAGCTCAACATGGACAGCGTGCGGGCGTTCAACCTGATCAATAACACCGACTCGCTTTACTCGTTCGTGGTTCCGGTACAGTATCCCAAGGCGGGCACCAGCAACTCGGCGGCGCGGATCGGGGTCGTGTCCGCGGGCGGCGGCCCCACCACCTGGCTCGCAATCCCCGGAGATCCTCGCAACCACTATCTGTCGCGGATGGACTGGGCGCCCGATGGTCGCGAGATCGCGGTGCAGCAACTCAATCGCCGCCAGGACACCACCGTGGTATGGCTGGGCGACGCCGCCTCGGGAAAGGCGAGGTCGGTGCTCACTGAGACCGACGGCGCCTGGGTCGATCCGGTCAACGATTTCCGCTGGATCGACCGGGGCACGAGCTTCGTCTGGTTCAGTGAGCGCGACGGGTGGCGCCACCTGTACGCGGTCTCGCGGGACGGCAGCCGAATGCGTCCGCTCACTCCCGGGCCATTCGACCTGATCAGCCCCGAGGCTTCGTTCGGGGAGCCGTACGTCGCGGGGGTGGATAGTGTCCGCGGATGGATCTACTTCAGCGCGTCGCCGGACAACGCCACCCAGCAGTATCTCTACCGCGCACGGCTCGACGGCAAAGGCAAACCGGAGCGGATCACGCCTCGCGATCAGCCGGGCGTGCACGAGTACCAGATCGCGCCCGGCGCGCGGTGGGCGATTCACACCTATTCCCGTATCGACCAGCCACCCCGGTACGAGCTGGTCCGCCTGCCAGGGCACGAACCGGTGCGAACCCTGGAGGACAACGCGGCGCTGCGCGGGCGGCTGGCCGGGATGCCGCTGGCCCCGACCGAGTTCGTCCGTCTGGAAGCCGGCCCCGACCTGGCGCTGGACGCCTGGGTCATGCGACCGGCCGACTTCGACTCCACCCGGCGTTACCCGGTGTTGTTCCACGTGTACGGCGAGCCGGCGTCGCAGACCGTGCTCGACCAGTGGGGCGGCTTTCTCTACGGCTGGCATCAGGTGCTGGCCCAGCACGGTTACGTCGTGGTGAGCGTCGACAACCGCGGGACGCCGGCGCCGCGGGGACGGGAATTCCGGAAGGCGATTCATCGCCGGATCGGCGTGGTGAATGCGGCCGACCAAGCCGGCGCGGCACGAACGCTGCTCCGGCGCCCGTGGGTGGACTCGAGCCGGGTGGCGATCTGGGGATGGAGCGGCGGCGGATCGACGACGCTCAACGTGATGTTTCGATACCCGTCACTCTACGGGACCGGCATGTCGGTGGCGCCGGCGCCCGATCTCAGGCTCTACGATACGATCTACCAGGAGCGCTACATGGGTTTGCCGCAGACGAACGCTGAGGACTATCGCCTGGGTTCACCCATCACCTTCGCCGACAGCTTGCGCGGCAATCTCCTGCTCGTGCACGGGACCGGCGACGACAACGTGCATTACCAGGGCACCGAACGCCTGGCCAACGCGCTCATCGCGGCGAACAAGCGGTTCACGGTGATGCCGTATCCCAACCGCACCCATTGCATCTGCGAGGGCGGCAACACGGGGCGTCATCTATTTGCGCTGCTCACCAGCTATCTGGTGCAGCACGTTCCCCCGGGGCCGCGCTGACCAGTGCCGCCGGTGGCACACGCTTGCCGGCACCGACCAACGGAGTAGTGTTCGGCATCTCGTTCGGGAGCGTTCCGTGCGTACGCTGATGACCTGTGTAGCGCTGGTGGCGGTTGGCGGCTGTGGTCCCAAGCCGCCGGCGCAGGATGAGCCGCCGGATCGCCCCGCGCCGGCGGAGGCCGCCGGCCCAGCCCCAGCGGCGGCCGGCTCGATCACCGACCAGGACTGGATTCTGGCGCAGCTGGGCGAGCGAACCGCGCCGATGGGCGCGGGTAATCGGCCGCCCACGCTCCGCCTCCAATCCGCGGAGTCCCGTGCCGTCGGATTCGCGGGGTGCAATCGCTACAGCGGCGCCTACACGCTCGCGGGAGACAGCCTCAAGTTCGGGCCTGCGATCTCCACCAAGATGTCCTGCGGCGATGCCGACCAGCTGGAGCGGGGCTTCCTGGCCATGCTGCCGGTCGTCGTTACGTACACCGCCACCGACACCTCACTGGTGCTGAACGGTCCCGGCGGGCCCTTGGCCCGCTTTCGAAAGCAGTGACCCGCTTTCGGTTCGGCTCTCGTATCTAAGCGAACGGATTCTCGTCCGCCGACGGTCCGTAGATCGAGGGCACGGGCACGTCCAGGAGCCGGAGATACACGCAGAGCTCCCCCCGATGGTGGTACACGTGCCGCAGCATGACCATCCGCACGAACTCGATCCGCGGCAGA
>DASSUE010000322.1:0-21358 GCA_035707305.1 Gemmatimonadales bacterium | reverse complement strand
GGCGATTCCGGCGGCGAACGATGCCGGCAGGGTGACCAGCGCGGGGTTCTTGAGCGGGAACCATGCGTCGGGACGTCCTAGGATCTCCACCTGCACGGTGGGCGACAGCGCGATCAGGGTCAGCGTGCCCACGGTGCCCACTGCCATGCTGGCGACGGCACCGGCGGTAGTGCAGCCGCGCCAGAAGATGCAGAGCAAGAGCGCGGGAAAGTTGGCGCTGGCGGCGATCGCGAACGCGAGCGATACCATGAACGCCACGTTCTGCCCCTTGAAGGCGATGCCGAGCAGCACGGCCAGCACGCCGAGGCCGAGCGTCGCGACCCTCGCCACCTTGAGCTCCTCGCCTTCGACCGCGCGACGGCCACGCACCACGTTCACCCAGAGATCGTGCGACAGCGCGGCGGCGCCGGACAACGTGAGCCCGGCTACCACGGCGAGAATGGTGGCGAACGCGACCGCCGCAATGAACCCGAGAAACGCGCGTCCGCCCAGCAGCTCGGCCAGGAGCGGCGCGGCCATGTTGCCGCCCTTGTCCACTGCCCGGATCGCGTCCGGGCCCACCAACACCATCGCGCCGAATCCCAGCACGAACGTCATAAGGTAAAAGATGCCGATGAGCCCGGTGGCATAGAACACCGACCGCCGGGCGGCGCGGGCATCCGGCACGGTGTAGAAGCGCATGAGGATGTGGGGCAGCCCGGCGGTGCCGAACATGAGGGCAATCCCCAGGGAGACCGCGTCGAGCGGATTCGCGACCAGCTTGCCCGGGGCCAGCACGCCATCGCCGTAGCGCTCGGCGGCCGCGGCGAACAGCCGTGCCGGGTTGAACTCGAAGCGCGCCAGGACCAACAGCGCGAGGAGAGCCGCGCCACCCAGCAGCAGCACCGCCTTGACGATCTGCACCCAGGTCGTTGCAAGCATCCCGCCGAACAGCACATATGCGATCATCGCCGCGCCGACCAGCACGATCGCCGTCTCGTAGGTCAGCCCGAACATGAGCGTGATCAGTCCGCCCGCGCCCACCATCTGCGCGATGAGATACAGCGTCACCGTCGCGAGCGTCCCGGCCGCCGCGGCCACCCGCACCGGCGCCGGACTGAGCCGCGCGGCCAGCACGTCGGCGAAGGTGTATCGGCCCAGATTGCGCAGCGGCTCGGCGATGAGGAAGAGCACGACCGGCCAGCCGACCAGCCAGCCGGTCGAGTAGATCAACCCGTCGAACCCCGTGGTCGAGACCAGCCCGGCGATGCCGAGGAACGAGGCCGCGCTCATGTAGTCGCCCGCGAGCGCGAACCCATTCTGCCCGGCCGTCACGGACCGGCCGGCGGCGTAGAAGTGGTCGGCGGTGCGAGTCCGCCGCGCCGCCCACCAGGTGATCCCCAGCGTGACCGCGATGAACGCGAAGAAGAATCCTTCGGCGACCGGGTTGGGCTGGCCGATCCCGGTTTCCTGCACAGTCACGCCGCCCCCTTCAACCGCTCGATCTCGCGGTCATAGTGGTTCGAGGTCCAGCGTACGTAGACCAAGGTCAGCAGCCACGAGACTACGATCACGAGTGCGCCGAGCAGGATGCCGAGACTCAGGCCGGGAACAACCGGGTGAGCGAGCAGCGAACGAGCGAACGCGACCAGCGCGATGAATCCGAAGTAGAGCAGGATCATGAGCAGTGTGAGCAGCAGGGCGACTCGCTCACGAGCGGCGGCCAGCGCCTCGAGCCGGGCCTGCGAGTCCGTCACGCGGAAGTCGTCAGCTGGAGAGCCGGGCAAGCGATTCGCCGACCCGGAACCGGCGGAAGGCGTACATCCCGGAGGCGGCGGTGAGCAGTACCGCGACGCCGATGCGCTCCCGCCACGTGGTCTGCGACAGGAGCCAGAGCACGACTGTCGCGGCCGCCGTCGGAATGAGGTACCCGCCCGGGGTTCGGAGTGGTGGGCCGCCGGCGCGAACGTCCCGACGCCGGAGCGCGACGGAGGCCGCGACCGTCGCGCCATAGACGACGAGCAGGGCGGCGCTCGCCAGCACGATGAGCCGTTCGAAAGTGCCGCTGACGGCGAGGAGGAAGATCACGACGCCGAAGGTGGCGATGGCCACGTAGGGCGTGCGGTAGCGCGGATGGACGGCACCGAACCGGGCCGGCAGCCCTCCCTGGCGCGCCGACGCCATGAGCGCCCGCGGAGTCGCGAGAAGGTCGCCCGCCACGCAGACGAACACCGACAGCGCCGCGGCCGCGAGCAGCAGCGTTCGTCCCGCAGGACCCCAGAGGCGGCCGGCTGCTGCAGCGAGCGGCGCGGCGGTCTCCTTCGCGAGGTCGGCGCCGAGCAGTCCTTGCGCCACGAAATGGAGGCCAGCGTACAAGGCGACGATGCCCAACACCGCGAGGAGCATCGCCCGTGGCACGGTCCGAGGTGCGTCGACGATCTCCGCGCTGGGGCCGAGCGCCGCATCGGGACCGGAGAAAGCGAAGAAGATCGTGAGCGATGCCGCGCCGAGCGCCGTCGTGCTCGGCAGTTCCACCAGGGGCGGCGTGCCCGCCACCGCGACCATGCCGAAGACCACCAGCGCCACGAGCGGAACCAGCTTCACCAGTGTGAGGAGCTCGACGGTCCGCACTCCCTGCCGCACACCGCGGATGTTAAGCCAGATGAGCCCGCCGAGGAGCACCGCCAACGCGGTGATCCGCACGGGGGGATCGTCGAGCGCGGGAACGACGACGGCGAGGGTCGCGAGGAACCCGAGGGAGATGGCGGCGTCGCTGGCGGCCGCATAGCCGAACCAGAACAGGGTCCCCACCAGGAAACCGGCGTACGGGCCAAACGCCGCCTCGACGTACGCGCTCGCGCCACCCGAGCTCGCCACCCGGCTTCCCGCCTCCGCGTAGCACAGGAGCACCAGCGTCATCGCGATCGCGCAGACGGCGTAAGCGGCGAGCGCGCCCGACCCCAACTGCCCGGCGACAACGCCTGGCAACACGAAAATGCCGCCCCCCACTGTCAGGTTGACGGCGCTGGCTGCCAGCGCGCGAGTTCCAATGACCCGGACGAGCTTCCGGTCGGCAGAGTCAAGTTCGAGCTCGGGCGAGAGATCCCCCAGGGTGGGACCCTTGAGGGTACCCGCGGCCAGAGTGGGGCGCTAGGGCGATGGGCAGATGGTCATCGCACCATCTGCCCATCCGACCTCAGTCGCTAGACCTTCTCCTCACTCACCATGACGCCGCTGGTCGCGTCGAAGACGCGTACCCAGACGATCACCCCGGCGCGCCGCTGGTCGACTACCCGCACCCGGACCAGCCGCTTCTCGTGACCCTTGGCCTTGCCCTTCCCCTTGCCGTGGCCGGATTCCTCGCCCACCGGTCCGTAGACGATCCAGCTCCCCGGAGGCGCAAACTGCTCGATGTTCACGCAGCCGCGCGCCTTGGCCTGGTGCCCGGGCGGCTTGCCCGGCATCCACACCCGGCACTGCCCTGCGGCGGGCAGGTGGCCCGGCGGGATGCCGAGCGTCGCGGCCGTGCTCTTCCGGGACTCGGCCGGCTCCGGCTTGGGTTCTGGCTGATAGATGCTCTTGCCGGAGCACCCGATCAGCGCGACGGCAACAAGCACCGCGGGAACGGCGCGGCGGGTATTGAGCATGGGTACCTCGCGGAAAGCGTCGAAGAACAGGCGGAATTCCGAACGTTTCGCGAGGGCGGGCAAGTTGTATGCTCGCCGGTGTGCAAGCTATTGCACTGCGGGTTGTGAGATCCTCTGGTGCTCGTGATAGCGGCGGTAGATATCACCGTGCCGCCCGGTCGTGTAGGTGAGGAACAGCGCTCGCCGACTGTGGTCGGAGCGGTTCGGCCCGCTGCGGTGCGGGGTGAGGCTATGGAACAGCAGCAGGTCGCCCGCCTGGAGTTCGGCCAGCTCACCCGCGCTCACATCCATTCGTGACTCATCCACGTCGAGGGGCTCCGAGACGAGCGACGGGAGCCGCTGATGATGCAGGTGCGGAAACACCTCGACCGCGCCATTGTCCGCCCGCGATTCGTCGATGCTCACTTGGAGCGTCAGCAGTTCGTCGGCGGGGATGCCGAGCGTGGCCCAATAGGGAAAGTCCTGGTGCATCCCGTATCCGGCGGTACCGGGTCGCTTGATGATGAGCTTCGCCTTCATCAGCGCCGGCTCGGCCTGGAGCACCTCGCGCACCGGGTTGAGCAGCCGGTGATCGGTGGCCAACCCGGCGAAGACCGGCGAGATGTCTACCACCGGATCGATGCGGTCGCGGATCTGTCCCTGCTCCGCATGTCCACGCCATTGCACCCGCGGGGCATCGGCCTCGGCCGCTACGACGCTCCATAGCCGGTCGCATTCGGCCCGCCATACCGTGACCTCGGCGGGGGTGAAGCGCCCGCGCACGGTGGCGTAACCATCCCGCCAATAGCGCGCGGTGCGATCCGCGCCGTCAGGGTCCGCCGAACGGCTCACGCGGTCGAGTCCACCACGTCGATGCGCACGCCGAGGGGGCGCATCCATTCCGTCTGGCGGGCCACCGCTTCGTAGCCCGCGTTCCGATAGAGCTGCTCGGATGGATCTCCGGCCAGCGCAAACGCACCCACGCCGGCCCAGCCCTCGCGCCAGGCGAAGGCGTGAGCCCGATGGAGCACGGCACTGCCGATGCCCATGCGCCGCCAGCTGGGATGGATCACGAGGTTCTTGAGCCGGAGCAGCGATTCGCCGGAGGAAAGCGCGATGACCCCGCAGATCGCGCCGCGCGACACGATGAAGAAGGGGCGCATCCACCCCGCGGCGGCCCGGATCCGCTCCAGCTCCACCCAGGCGTCCGGCTCCGAATCGTGTCCGTCCGGCCCGTGACCGGCGAGGCGATGGAGCGCGAGCTTGGCCGCCCAATCGTCGGGCGTCGTCACCGGCCGGAGCTCCGCAACCGGAGCGTCGGGCCGGGGTCCGATCGGCCGCCCATCCACCGCAGTGACGTAGCCAATCTCGTCCTGCGGGCGGTAGCCGCGCGCAAGGAGCGCGGCCTCGAGACCCGGATGACGACCCGTGAGGTAGAAGCGGGCCCGGCGGCAGCTGTGTCCCAACAGCCGTTGTTCGACCAACTCGATCCACCGGGCCGGATCCCGAGGAAGGACCGACGGGTCCAAGCGCTGCACGACACAGCCAGCCGACACCCGTTCGAGGCCCGGCACCCGCGCAATCGTGGCGCCGCCGGCCAGTTCGAGAACGGCTGCACTCTCGAAATAGCGACGGTCGCTCTCAAGCAGTTCCTCGGCCAGCGAGGCCGGACTACGCGGTTCGGCGGTGGTCGATCGACTCATGAATCAGGCTGCGGAAAAACTCAGCTGTCCTGGCGTAGATCCGATTCAACCGCACCCACGTGCGGCGGGCGAACGGCATTCCGGTGTGACGCCACCCGGGGATGCTGGGGTGCGGATTCGCCTCCCACAGCACCACCCTGCCGTCGGCGAAGGTCGAGTAATCCAAGGCGACCGATTCGAATCCGAGGGCGGACGCGGCCCGCCGCATCAGCGCGGGCTGCTCGGGCACGCTGCGGACGAACGCCAGGTCCGCCGCGACCGCCTCACGGTCCATACGTCGAAACAGCGCGAGAGGCTGGAGCAGCGAGCCCCAGCCCTGGTAGCGGGAGAATGTGGAGCCGGCCCACGCCACGATGGGCGAGCTCGAGAAAAAGATGTGCGCCGGAATGACCGCGTCGCCGAAGACGTACGCCCGCTTCTTGTGAAAGCACTGGGCCCACACGCTCTCCGAATCGCCGTGGCGATAGCCCTCGCGGGTATCCACGAACGGCACCAGCGCGCCCGGGTAGGCGCCGACCTCGTCCGCCGCGGCGAGGGCCTCGGCGCGAGTCCCGCACACTCGCATCCCTTGCTGTGCGTGCAGCAGGTCGGGACGGACGATGACGGGAAACACCGTCGCGTCCAGCAGCGGCTCCAGCTCGGAGCGACGGGCGAAACGACGGCCGCCGGCGCAGGGAACGTCCGCCTGCTCCCACAGGCGGGCCTGCGTGCTCTTGATGGCGTTCGAGAGCGCGTCCGGCGGATTCACCATGCGCGCGCCGCGGCGAGCCGCGAGCTCCGCGATCTCGGACGCTTCGGCATAACAGTCCGGATACAGCTCGCGAAGCGGATCCGCCATCCAGAACACCACGGCACCCGAATGCGCCGCCACGGTAGGGATCGCGCCGCTTCCCGTCTCGTGCACCACGATGCGCTGGGCCAGGGCGGGGTCATTCCGCCGAATCCAGTGGAGCGTGCGCTCGCCGTAACGAACGAAGCGGCCGCGGCCGGGGCCATGGCGAACGATGAGGATGGACGTAGAGAGTCGGGTCACGAGTCGACGTCAAGCAAGCACTACACCAGCGTCGATCGCCTCCTAACTGCAAGGGTTGCAGCGAGTTGCGGAACCCACCCGGCCCGGTCGTGTGGCAGCGGCGCAGCGAAGCCGGGGCATGGGAGTGTCAGCGTGGACCGGAGCGATGAAACCATATGAGGAGCGACGTACCTACCGCCAGGGCCGCGACTCCCATGATCGCCAGCGGTCGCCACACGATCGTGCCGTCGCGCGCGCTCCGGGCGG
Organism: Gemmatimonadales bacterium; assembly: GCA_035707305.1. Taxonomy (GTDB): domain Bacteria; phylum Gemmatimonadota; class Gemmatimonadetes; order Gemmatimonadales; family GWC2-71-9; genus DASQPE01. Next base: position 14,771 of record DASSUE010000322.1, on the reverse strand, counting down.
CAAGCCAGAGGTACCATGCCCCTGCCGCGACCAGCACCCACGCGCCGGCACGAAACAACGGGATGAACCGCATCGTCAGCCGCCGCTCCCGAGCACCTGCCGCACCCGCGGACCCATGCCGGTGAGCCGAGCCACCGGCTCGTTGCTGAAGACGAAGCGGACGTAGGTGTCGCCATTGACCTCGCCCCAGTGACGCATCGGCGTCGCGGCGATGCGACCGCGCGCGAGGAGACGCTCCGACGCGGTGAACGAGTCGAGGCCGAGCGCGCCCACGTCGAGCAGCAGCGACCACCCTCCCGCAGCCGGAGTGATCGGGAGCCCCTCGAGCTCGGCGGTGATCCGATCCCGGCGACGCTGCCATTCCGTGACGGCGGCGGCCAGGCCGTCGTCAGCCGTCGTCAGCGCGGCGGCCGCGCCCGGCTGGGCCAGACCTACCGGCGTAACCACGGTGTAGGTGCCCACCTTTGCGATGTCGGCGACGACGTCGGGCGGGCCCACGACCCAGCCCACCCGCCATCCGATCATGCGGTATTCCTTAGAGACCGAGCCCACAGTGATCGTACGCTCCGCCATCCCGGGGAGCGCGGCCGGATGGACGTAGGATCGGCTGTCGTACAGGATCCGCTCCATCGCCGCGTTGTACAGCAGCCAGAGGTCGCGCTCCGAACACAGCGCCGCCACGCGGGCCCATTCGGTCTCGTTCAGCACCGCGCCCGACGGCATCGACGGATTCATGAGAAACAGCCCGCGCGTCCGGCGCGACGCCGCGGCATCCAGGGCGTCCAGATCGAGACGCCAGGCACGGGCGTCGCGAACCAACGGGACCAGCCGGGGGACCCCGCCCGCGAGACGCACCCGGTAGATCATCCCCGCATACGTCGGGTCGGTCAGGACCACCTCGTCCCCCGGGTCCAGCATCGCGAGGAGCGCGTTGAACATGCCGGCGGTCCCGCCAGCGGTGATAACGCATTGCCGCGCCGGATCGTACTCCAGCCCGCTCAGGCGGCTGACGTGAGCCGCGGCCGCCCGCCGTAGCTCGTCGGTGCCGGTGAACGGCAGGTAGCTGTTGGCGTCGTCGCTCTCGAGGGCGAGTCGCGTCGCGGCAATCGCCGCGGCGGGCGGCCGAAGGTCGGTGTCGAGGTTCTCCAGCCGGAGCACCGAGGGATCGTTCCCCGCCGCGGCGGCGACGCGGTCGATCGAGAAGCCCGGGATTTGGTGGAGGCGGGTGGGCACGGGACGAATCTTAGGGAAGTGCGGGAGGAGCGGGAGGAGCTGTCATCCTCCCTCCGACAGCTGTCGCCCGCCCCGGCCGATGCCGCCTCCCACTCCCCGATCCGAGAATTCCTTCGTAGCGTTTATTCCCGAACCCCAAAGGCAGAGACCACCATGCTCGTCGTGTCACTTGCGTTCGTTGCGGCGCTCGCCGGGCCGCCCCCGGACAGCGTGCCATTATACGACAACCTGGGCGCGTTTCACCGGAAGGTGACTGCCAGCCCTATCGCCCAGCGCTATTTCGATCAGGGGCTTCGGCTGCATTACGCGTTCAATCATCCGGAGGCCATCCGGGCATTTGAGGAGGGAGCGAGGCGCGATCCCCGCTGCGCCATGTGCTGGTGGGGGGTGGCGCTCGCGCTCGGGCCGAACATCAACGCGCCGATGGACACGGCGGCGGTCGGCCCCGCGTGGGCCGCCATCACCAAGGCCAAGCAGCTCGCCCCCTACGGCACGGCAGCGGAGCGAGCGTTCATCTCGGCGCTGGCACGGCGCTACGCTGCCGATCCCGCGGCCGACCGCGCCAAGCTCGATTCCGCTTACGCATCCGCCGCCCGGAAGGTGGCGCGAAACCATCCCGCCGACGACGACGCACAGGCGCTGGCAGCCGATGCGATGATGAATCTCAGGCCCTGGAACTACTGGGAGCGGAACGGCACGCCGCAGCCCGGCACGACCGACCTCCTGGGCATGCTCGAGCGAGTCCTCGCGCGGAACCCCAACCATCCAGGCGCGTGTCACTTTTACATCCACGCCGTGGAAGCCGCCACGCCGGAGAAAGCGGTCCGGTGTGCCGAACGTCTGGCCGCGCTCATGCCCGGCGCCGGGCACCTGGTGCACATGCCGGGTCACATCTACATCCGAGTGGGTCGCTATGCCGATGCCATCGAGGCCAACGAGCACGCGGTCCATGCGGACGAGTCCTACATCAGTCAGGAACGTCCACCGAAGGGGATCTACACCGGCGCGTATTATCCTCACAACTACCACTTCATGGCCTTCGCCGCGCAGCTCGCAGGCCGGGCGGACAAGGCCATCGAAGCCGCGCGGATCGTGACCGAGCGGGTCCCGCTCGACATGCTCGCCCAGGTGCCGTTCGCGCAGCCGATCGCGGTCTTTCACCAGCTCGAGTTGCAGACGTTCGGCCGCTGGGACGCGCTGCTCGCGCTGCCGCTGCCCCGTGAAGACCTTCGGTTCGCGGTCGCCCTGGCGCACTTCACTCGCGGGATGGCTTTCGCCGCGACCGGGCGGACCCCGGAAGCGCGAACGGCGCTCGACACGGTGCGGGCGATCGCAGCAGCGCTGCCGAAAGACGACACCCAGGTGAGCACGGAAATCGGCGCGTTGGTGCTGGCCGCGGAGCTCGACGCCCGAGCGGGACAGCACGACGAAGCCCTGAAACAGCTGGAAGCAGCGCGCGAGCTGGAAGACGCGATGATCTACATCGAGCCGCCCTACTGGCACCAGCCGGTCCGGCACTTCATCGGGGCGCTACTCCTCACGATGAAGCGGCCCGAGGAGGCGGAACAGCGCTACCGCGAGGACCTCAAGCGGTTCCCGAACAACGCCTGGTCGCTCGCCGGACTCGCGGCCAGCTTGCGCGCACAGGGCAAGGACCGCGAGGCCGCGGCGGCGGACCAACAGCTGGCGGCCACCGGCCCGGATGTGAAGTTGACGGGATCGCGCTTCTAGCGCCCGGGCTCACCGGGAAGCAAAGGGCCGGGATCAGTGGGCGATCCTGGCCTTTTTGTACGCCTCCCAGTCCGCCGGGCCGAGCTGCAGCGTGTTCGTGAGGCGGAGCCGGCCATCCACGAAGCCGGGCTCGTCCGGAACCGGGAGCTCGTACTCGACCAGCGTTCCGTCGCGGGCATCGGCCCAGAGCAGCCCGGCCATGCGCAAAAGGCCGGGACCACCGATGCGATAGCGACGGCTATCGCGTCCGTCGCGCCGTTCGCGCTGCTCGTACGCCACCTCGACCGGGCCCAGATCCGCGAACCCGACCTCGTCGCCCGAATACACGACGTCCATGCGCTGGAAGACGAAGCCCGCCTGGGGATCGACGAGGTGAGGCAGGGCCGCGCCGAGGCTCGCGAAGTCGAAGTCGTAGCTGTGCCAGGGCCAGACGCCCACCGCGATCTCGCTGTCCGGCAGAAACGACACCCGGATCGCCCTGCGGGCGGTGTCGGTGGTCAGGCTGCCCTGCATGACCTCCGGGGCATGGCGGCGTAGCCTGCGGGACTCGAACCCGCGAACGCAGAACCGCTCCCAATCCATCGTTGCGGCGACGAGCGTCGCGGCGTCGGCACCCGAGTCCCACTTGAGCGACTCCACCCGGTCCAGCGCGGCCACGTATACCGTGACTTGGGTGCGGTGCGTGCCGTCCCGGTTCGATTTGACGTACTCGAACGCGTGGCCGACCGGCACCCGGCTCGAATCGAAGCTGAACGCACTCGCCTGCGCGCCGGCCGGCGTCGCGATCCCCCACCAGAAAGCGAATGCGATCGGCAGCGCGGCGACGCGCGAGCGCGCCTCGCGGCTCATCGCATGCTGGGCACGAACATGATATGCGCGCGGGGGGTTCCGGCGGCCATGATCCACGGCGCGCCCTCAGCCGGGGTCGCGGGAATCCCGGTGGTTTCCGGGGTGGCGCCGGGGATGTACACCACGTAGAGCGGTTTGGCACCGGTCGCCTGTCCCGTCGCGGGGTCGAAGCTCCCCGCCGGTCCGAACAGCGAATAGAGCGCGGCCGGGTGCGCCGGCATCTCGAGGGTCCCGGCACGAACCTCCGCAAACCGGGCGCTGTCCACCCGCTCGCCCTCGAGCCCGGCCGCGCGAAGGGCTCGGCCTCGCGCCATGAATGGCTCGAGCGAGCGGTGGTAGCAGGCCACGTGAAATTCTTTCTCCATCGGGTTCGGGCCCAGACAGATCATCCCGCCGCTGCCGCTCCGGAGCGTGCGAAGCTGTCCGTCGGCCCCATAGCCGAGGATGGTGGCGTCGGCCCGAAGCTCGGCGGGAAGGGCGAGGACGGACGCCGCGATCTGCTGGGTCGCGCGGAGCGGCGCCGACTGCCCGACGAGGGGTCCGGCGGCCGCGGCTGCGACCGTCGCCAGCGCGAGACATCGATTCAGGAAAGTCACGGTGGCCTCCAGAGTGGTTCAGTCCGCCGGCGCGGCCACGCCGGGTGCGAACGAAATCGTCGCGCTGTATCCCTCGGCCCGGATGAGGGCGCCGAGCAGTGCCCGCGCGCTCGACTGCGCATGCGCCGCGAGTCCCAGCTCCTCGGCGGACCGGCCGAGCTGCGAACGGGCTTCGCGGAAGATTGCATCGCGGTCGGCCGGGCGGAACGGATTCCAGAGTCCCCGTTGCTCATCGTACGTCTCGAGCTCGACGACCTCGATGCCCAGCACCCGGGCCGGCGGGAGGATGACTTCGACGTGGCGGCGGGTGGAGTCGATGCGGATCTCGGGCGGCGGGTCGAGATCGATGCCGGCGGTGACCCGTGCGGTCGCCACGACCAGCGATCGCTTGGTGGACCCCAGTCGCGTATCCTGGTAAGTCACCACGTCGCGCACGGTTGTTTCGCTGGTGACGAGCTGCGCGACCGAGCGGAGCCGCTCCACGACGAGCGAGTGGGTCAGCCCTCCGCGCTTGCCGCCCGGCGCGAGGCTCCGGCCGCTCGCGCAGCGGCTGCCCGCCATCCACGACACGATCGCCACGGCCACGATCATCGCGATCCAGCGCCCCCGGCTCACAGCCCGAGCTCCGTGGCGCCGCTGAGCAAGCGTGGTGCCGCGCCCTCGACCAGCCGGCCGGAACGGTCGAGAATCCCCATGCGTTCCAGCCAGGCTTCGAACTCCGGCGCTGGCCGCAGCCCGAGGAGCCGCCGGACGTAGAGGGCATCATGGAATGACGTGCTTTGGTAGTGCAGCATCACGTCGTCGGCTCCGGGCACACCCATCACATAGGTGCAACCCGCCGCGGCCAGCAGCGTGAGCAATGCGTCCATGTCGTCCTGGTCCGCCTCGGCATGGTTGGTGTAGCAGACATCGCATCCCATCGGCAGGCCGAGCAACTTGCCGCAGAAATGATCCTCCAGCCCGGCTCGCGTGATCTGCTTACCGTCGTAGAGATACTCCGGCCCGATGAATCCGACCACCGTGTTGACGATCAGCGGCCGGTACCGCCGGGCCAAGCCGTACGCACGAGCCTCCAGCGTCTGCTGATCGACGCCGCCGTGCGCATCGGACGAGAGCGCACTTCCCTGCCCGGTCTCGAAGTACATCAGGCCGGCCCCCTCGGCGCCCCGCCCGAGCTCCCGGACCGCGTGATAGGCTTGATCGAGCAACGCGATGGTGACGCCGAACCCCATGTTCGCCGCCTCAGTGCCGGCGACCGATTGGAAGATGAGATCCACCGGTGCGCCGCGTCCGAGCGCCTCGAGCTGGGTCGTCACGTGGGCGAGGACACAGCCTTGCATGGGGATGTCCCACCGCCGCCGCATTCGGTCGAGCATCTCCAACAGGCCGCGGACGGTCTCGGGGCTATCGGTGACCGGATTGATCCCGACCACCGCATCGCCGGCGCCGTTCAGGAGCCCGTCGAGCATGCTCGCCGCGATGCCACGCGGATCGTCGGTGGGATGGTTGGGCTGGAGCCGGGTAGAGAACCGGCCCTCGAGACCGAGCGTCGTGCGAAACCGGGTGACCACTCGACAATGTCGGGCGACCAGAGCGAGATCCTGGAGCCGCATGATCTTCGATACCGCCGCGGCCATCTCGGGAATGAGACCGGGGGCCAGCCTCTGAAGCGCGGCCTCGTCGCAGTCGTACGACAAGAGCCAGTCACGAAAGCCGCCGACAGTGAGATGCGCCACCGGGGCGAACGCGCGTGCGTCGTGAGTATCGAGGATCAGGCGGGTGACCTCGTCGTGCTCGTAGGGAACGACGGCGTCGGAGAGCAGCGCCGCGAGCGGGAGATCAGCCAGCGCCATCTGGGCCGCTACCCGCTCCTCGGCCGACGCAGCCGCGATTCCTGCCAGCGCGTCGCCCGAGCGATACGGCGTGGCGCGGGCAAGCAGCGTCTTGAGATCGCCGAAGGTGTAGCGGACGCCGCCGACCGTGTGAGCGTACACGCGAGCCTCAGCAGGCAGGACTCATGTGAGCGACGAGAGCAGCTCCATCATGCGAACATCCCACGGATCCGGCGAGAGGTCCTCACCGGCGATCGCCAGGTTCTGCTGCGGCGTCTCGAGGATCAGCGGCACTCCGCGGGATCGGTCGTCCGCCAGCAGCCAGCGGAACGGCTGCATCCCGATGGCGCCTTCGCCGATCAGCTTGTGGCGGTCGAAGTTGGAGCCCAGCGCACCGGCGCTGTCGTTGAGGTGAAAGAATGCCGGCGGACCGCCCGCGGCCTCCTGGAAGTCGTCAAGAATCCGACGGAACGCATCGGCCGATTCGGTGATGTCGTATCCCGAGGCGAACAGATGGCAGGTGTCGAGTCCGTATCCGGTCCGGCCGCGGTGCCGCTCCGGTAGAAGCGCGAGGATCGCCCCGACTTCCGCCGCCGTCCTTCCCAGCGTTGCGCCGGCCCCGGCGGTGTTCTCCACCCAGAGACGAGTGGTGCCGGGAATCTGGTCCAGGGCGAAGGTCATCGCCGCCGCGACCCGCGCGATGCCGGTCTCCCGGTCGCCGTCGGTGGCGGCGCCCGGATGGAAGCACACCCCGCCTATTCCCAGCGAGGTGGAGCGCTCCAGCTCCTTGAGCAAGCCACCGGCGGCGCGCACCCGTTTCTCCTCGTCGGCCGCTGCGAAGTTGAGCACGTACGCGGCGTGCACGACGACGTGCTCCAGCGCCAGCCCGCACTCGTCCACCGCGCGGCGAAATCGCTGGACCCGCTCGGGGCGAATGGACACCCTGTCACCGTAATACTTGGGGATGGCACTGAAGATCTGTACCGTTCGCATGCCGGCTCGGGCAGCGCGCCGCACGGCCTGATCGATACCGCCGGCGTCGATGGTGTGAGCCCCCAGGATATGGGCCTGCCGGCGTATGCGATTGGAACCCAACCGAGCCTGCCCGAAGCGAGGAGACGGGAATGTAGTCCTGCGGCACCCCGCCGCGGCATGTGCCCGGTATCACTGCGAGGGGGGGGCGGGTCGTGGCACACTCCAGCATGACTCGGAGCACGCGACGGGTTCAGGTTGCTCCATCGAGCGGGGCTCTGGTGCTGGCTGCGCTCGCCGTCGCCGGTCTGGTCGTGTTCGCCGCCCGTCTCTTGGCAAGGTCGCGTCGCCGGTCCCGCCGGCGGACGCTGCTCGCCCTTCCTGACGACGCCCTCGACGAAGCTGCGTCACTCCCGGCCGGCGCCGAGGCGACCGACCCCCTCGACGATCTTCGCGATCACCCGCGCCCGATCGGGGCGGATGAAGCCGCACGCCTTCTCGGGCTGGAGGCGGGCGATCTGGCGGCGCTCAACATCCCGGTCACGCCCGCGCCGGACGGCAGTGTGGTGTACGACTCGTGGGAGATCGTGCACTGGGAGGAGCAGCGCCGCGCGGATCCCGCGACGTTCGCGGCGCGGGTCGGCGCGCGCTAGCCTGACTCTCCGGCCGATTCCGCTTTCGGTCGCGACGCCTTGCCGAGAGCGGGCTCGAGCTGGGCCGCGATCCATTCGGCCTCACGCTTATCCCGAATACCCCCGCCGGCCTCGATGGCGCCGCCTACAGAGCGGAGCGCGCGCAGGTCATACCACACCCGATGGCCCGACTGCATCCCGATTCGAACCTCGATGCCGGTCACCTCGTATGCGGGCACGGTGCGCACCTTGCGCGGGGAGCCGAGCCCGGAGGCAACCCTGAGTCGGTCGCGGTCGGCGGTGACCAGCACGACCCGGAACCAGAGCCGAAGCGCGGCGTAGAGTACCAGTGCCTCGACCAGCGAGAACACGATCCTGAACCCCAGCGGCGCGTCGAATGCGAAGAGCGCGGTCACCCCCGCGCCCCACAGCGCGGCGAACAACGTGACGCTGAACGCGGCGCCGCGATTTCGACCGGGGGGAAAGAGCACCTCCGTAGAGGTGCCCCCGGCGGCCGACCCGAATGGTCGAGTCGGCGGGTGGAGTCCAGGCCGCCGGGGACGCTTCCAGGCCCAGCAACCGCTCGACCTCGGGACTCGGCGGGGTCTCGCTGGCGGGGGTCCGAAACACCGGAACCTCGAACGTGGACTCGTAGTCGACGCCCGGCACGCTGGCCAACGCACGGAGCTTCCATACCACCCTGTCGTTCGGGTTGGCACCGTCGCACGCCCAGGCGTCCCGCGGAATCCTGAACGTCACCGGAATATTGGTGACCAGCCCGTCGCCCGGTCCACCCGTGCCGCGTTGGCCGGCCACCCGTTTCTCCTCCTGCCAAGAGAACGGTCTCTTGGGTGGAGCGCTTCTTCCCGGACCCGGTGCGCCGCACCCGGACGCACGAACGCAGGAGCGTGAATCCATCGGCGGGGCGCAGGTCGGCCGGGTCCGGATGACGCCGCCGAGACCGTGTCCCAGCGCGGCGGGGACGGTGTCGAGGTCGAGTCGCGGGGCGCCGAACCTGCGCGAACGCATCGAGGTGCGGACCGCTGCCGCCAGCAGGCCGAGGCCGACGGCGGGGAACAACAGGCTCAGCCACGCCCCGGTGTTGCCCTTGGCAATCGCGTCGCGGATCCCGAAGAAAGCGGCGGGAAGCGCGATGAGATTCCACAGCACGGCGAAGGCCCAGGCCGGCGGCGGGCGCTCCGGCTGGCATCGCGCACGTGCCCTGCCGCCCAGTCAATTCGCCAACGCCAGGGCTCGTCGGGATGCTGCTCCCGGGCCTGTTCACGCCTTCGACTCTCGCGTCGCCCCGCGGCCACGGCTGCGAATCCACCCAGCCCGCCGATGCCGAACGCGAACCCGAATGCGGCCAGCGCGGCCGCCCCGGACCGATCACCGGCGATCAGCTTGGGGACCGCGAGCGCGATCGCTCCGACGCCCCGGCAAAGAACGGAAGCACGAACAACGCTGCGCACGCCAACCCCAGCATCGGGTTGGCGGTCACCGCGGCGCTCCCGTCTCGATCGGCGTGTCCCGGCGACCACCCCATTCGGTCCAGCTGCCATCGTACACGGCGACCCGGTCGTGGCCGAGCAGGTGGAGCGCGAACGCGAGGCTGCAGGCCGTCGTGCCGGACCCGCAGGTGGTGACGATGGGACGGTCGAGATCCACTCCAGCGGCAACGAAGCGGCGGCGAAGCTCGGCCGGGGGCAGCATGGTCCCGTCGCTCGCAACCAGGTCGCTGAACGGAAGGCTTCGGCTGCCCGGAATGTGACCGCCGCGAACCCCGGGCCGGAATTCGGGTTCGGTGGCAGCGAACCGCCCCGCGGAACGCGCATCCACGACCTGTTCCCGGCCAGAATGCAGGTTGGCCAGCATGTCCGCCAGCTCGCGAACCGCGCGGCCATCGAGCCGGGCGGAAAAGCGACCCCGTGGCCGCGACACCGTTCCGGTCTCGAGCGGCCGCTCCTCCGCCGCCCACTTGACGAGACCGCCGTCGAGCACCGCGACTCGCCGGTGTCCGAACACCCGGAAGGTCCACCAGACGCGTGGCGCGCTTAGATTCACGCCCGATCCGTCGTATACCACGATCGTATCGTCGTCACTCAGACCCAACTCGCTCATGCGCTCCGCAAACCGGGGCGCCGGCGGCAGCATGTGAGGTAAGTGCGTCGTGTCGTCGCTCGAGGCATCGAGGTCGAAGAACACGGCGCCGGGGATGTGCCCCCGGCGGAACTCGCCGGCGGCGTCCCGGCCGCTGGTGGGCAGATACCATGAGGCGTCCACCGGTTTGACGTCCGGGCGCGCCAGGTTCGCGCCGAGCCAGGCGGTGGTGACCAGCGAGCGATGATCGTGGGGCATAGGCGAATTGTAGCGCGGACGGTGATCCCTTGGAGACCCCGATGACGGACATTTTGTTGGGGTTGGCGCAGACGCCGGTGCCCATCCCGGAGCCCAGCGAGCTGGCAGTTCGCTACCATCGCACCGGCAACGCGTTTTGGGTCATGCGGACGGCGCTCGACCTGGCGCTCCCCACCGCGTTCTTGTGGTTCGGATGGTCCGCCCGGCTCAGGGATTTGTCGCAGCGCATCGGCCGCGGCTGGCTGGGGATGCTTCTCGTCTACGTGGTGCTCTTCATCCTGCTCCTCGCAGTAGTCACCCTCCCGCTTGCCTTCTATCTCGAGTACGTGCGCCAGCACGCCTATGGGCTCTCGAACCAGACCATCCGCAAGTGGGCATCGGACACCGCCACTTCGATTGCGCTCGTCACCGTCACTGCGCCGGTTCTGGCGCTGGTGCCGTACGGCTTGCTGCGGGTGAGCCCTCGCCGCTGGTGGCTGTGGGCGGGAGTCGCGGTTCTCCCAATTCTCATCGCCGTGTTCATCGTCGTGCCGGTGTGGGTGGCACCGCTATTCAACGAGTTCACCGCCCTCTCCGACAAGGCGCTGGAGTCCCGGATCCTGGAGCAGGCGTCCCGCGCCGGGATCGAAGGAAGCCGGGTCTACGAAGTCCACAAGAGCGTGGACACCCGCGCCATCAACGCCTACGTGACCGGATTCGGGGGCACCAAGCGAATCGTGCTCTACGATACGCTGCTAGAGAAGATGACACCCGATGAGATCCTGTTCGTGCTGGGACACGAGATGGGACACTACGTCTTGCGCCACGTCGTGCTTCTGCTGGCGATAGACTGGATCCTTCTTGTGCTCTCGTTCTGGGTGATCCACCGGTCGGCGGGGAGTCTGCTACGCCGCTTCGGCAGGCGCCTGGGCTTTCACCGGCTCGACGACCCCGCATCAGTCCCCCTGCTGCTCCTCCTCGCCTCGGTGCTCGCGCTCGCGCTGCAGCCCGCCATCCTGGCCATCTCACGGCACAAGGAACGCGAGGCAGATCGGTTCGGGCTCGAGCTGGTACAGAACAACCACGCAGCGGCCACGGCGTTCGTGAAGCTCCAACAGGAGAATCTGGCGGTGCCTCGACCGGCGCTGATCTACCAGATCTGGCGTTCCCCCCATCCGAGCCTGGCCGAACGGATCACGTTCGCGAACGAGTATCGTCCCTGGTCCGCCGGCGCACCGCTCCGCTATGGTGACCGCTTCACCGCTCGCTGACCTTCGGACGCGGGCGGAGCCGAGCCGCTCGGCGTGGCTCGCGCTGTTGCTGCTCCAGGTGGGCGCGGTGGCCATCGTGCTGGCCGCGGCCCCGTACACGCTGTTCGACCTCGAGCGGCATACGGTTCCCAAGGAGCTCGCGCTCCATCTCGCCGCGACCGGCGCCGCGGCGCTGTGCCTGGTCCGGGCACAGCGGCTGTCGCTTTCGCTCGCCGACGCGCTCGTCGCCGCCGTGGTGGCCCTGTCGGCGGTGTCCGCCCTGTTCGCGACCAATCACTGGCTCGCGGTTCGCTCGCTGGGCCTCGTCGTGTCGGGGGCGCTGGTGTTCTGGACCGCCCGCGCGCTGCGGGCGGCAGGGCTCGCCCGGCAGCTGCTGCTCACGCTCGCGGCGGGCGTCGTGCTGGCGGCGATCACCGCGCTGCTGCAGGCGTACGGCGTCGAGTCGCCGCTCTTCGCGGAACGCCGGGCGCCGGGCGGCGCGTTCGGGAACCGAAACTTCATGGCGCACTTCGTGGCCATCGGCATCCCCGTGCTGCTGCTCGCCACGCTCGAGTCCCGGCGCCGCCGCGAGGCCTGGCTGCCCACTACCAGCGGCGTCATTCTGGGCGCCGCCCTGATGCTCTCGCGGTCGCGCGCGGCCTGGCTCGGCACGCTCGCGGCCTTCGCCATCCTCGCGGTCGAGGGGCTGTGGTTCGGATTTCTCTGGCGCGACGTCACCAGCCGCCGCCGGATCCTGCTGTTCGCCCTGGCGCTTGCGGTCGGGGGCCTGCTCGCGCTCCTCATCCCCAACACGCTGGAATGGCGCTCCGACTCGCCGTACCTCGATTCGCTCAGGGATGTCGCCAACTACAAGGAGGGGAGCGGCCGGGGTCGGCTGGTGCAGTACCAGAATTCCCTGCGCATGGCTGCCGGCCATCCGGTGCTCGGCGTTGGGCCGGGCAACTGGCCCGTTGCATACCCCCGCTATACGACGCCCGGCGACCCCGCGTTCGATCCCGACGATTTCATCCCGACCAACCCCTGGCCCAGTAGCGACTGGGTCGCGTCGCTCGCCGAGCGAGGCGCTCTCGCCACGCTCGCGCTGGCGGGAGCAGCCGCCGCGCTGGCGATCGGCGCCTGGCGGCGCTGGCGCATGGTGCCGGAGACGACCGAAGGGACCGAGAGCCTGGCCCTCATCCTGATTCTGGCGACTACGGCTGTAGTGGGAAGCTTCGACGCGGTATTGCTGCTGCCCGCACCAACCTTCTTCGTGTGGGCCGCGCTCGGGCTTCTGGCGCGGGCGCCGAAGCGGCCGGTGTTCAAGATCGAGCTAAGGGGGCACCGAGCCCGCAGGCTCACAGCTGTTGTCACCACGGCCGGGCTCGTGTTCGCGGCCCGGAATGCGAGCCAGCTGTGGTCAATGGCCGCCTACGGTGAGTCCGGGCGGGTGGCAGCGATGGAGCAGGCGGCGACCATCGACCCGGGGAGCTATCGCATTCGGATGCTGTTGGCCTATGCCTGGCGCAACCGCGGGCGCTGCGACATCGCGCGGCGGCACGCCGATCGCGCCCGTGCGCTGTTTCCCAACCACCCCGCTCCCGGCCAGCTCCTGGCGGCGTGCCGGCGCCCCTGAGCCGAGGCCTCAGGTCAGTTGCTCGCGCCACCACGCGCTGAAACCATGGCGTTCATCCACGCGAGCAGCTTGGTCCTCAGCGCCGGAAGCGGCAGCGCACCGTCCAGTACCCGATCGTGGAACTCGGCGCTACCACGGAGTGGGCGGCCAGGAATTCGATCGCCTTTTCCCGGGTCCAGGCCTTGGGCGGCGGCGGCAATTGTCGTACCCGCGCGAGCAGATCGTCCTCCTGCCGCTGTCAGCGCCGGAGGGCAGTGCGGGAGTTGTCGGAGAGGCGATCGTGGGTCGCGCCCGGGACGCCCGGGAACGTGAGCCGTTCCGGCTCCCGCGCAACCAGCGCGGTCAGGTACTCCGTCGCGAGCGCGGCCACGGCGGACTGCTGGACCGCACCCGCCGGCCCTGAGGGTATCGCGCTGAGCATTGCGAACGACGCCAGCTGGATGATCCTGCGACTCATCATGCTTCAAACCTCGCTCGAATGGTTCAGCTATTAACGCGGCACTGGGCCCGGGCGTCAGATCGCCTAGTCGAGACGATCACGATTCGAGCAACCGACGCCTAGGAGCCTCGATCATGCGCAAGATCTTGCACTGGTACGCCGCCGCGATGGGGCTGATGCTGGCCGGCCTGTCGGCGTGCGCCGATGACGGAGCGGGCCCATCGAGCGGGGCGCTGACCCAGGCGCAGGCCGAGCTTGCGGCGGAGGCCGTGAGCGACGACGCCGATGCCCAGGTCGACGCGCTGACCTCCAGCGCGGCCGATGCGGCCAGCTTCGCCGCCGGTCGCGCGCCGTTCGGCGCACAATGCACCCCCGTACCCAACGTGAGCCCTGTGCCGGTCGACACCGATGGCGACGTCGTGCCCGATTCGGTGCGGTTCACCTTCGATCCACCGTGCGTGCTGTCGCTCGCGCTCCGTACCATTACGCTGACCGGGATCATCGACGTGGTGGACCCGACGCCGGTCGATCTCGACTGGGCTCGACGGCTGCGCTTCGCGGACTTTCGGACCACGCGTGAACGTCTGCTGAGCGGCGCCGCCGTATCCGCGCTCCGGAACGGGGTTCGAACCGTCACCGGCAACGCCGACGCCCTGCACCATGACGTGACCGCGTTCACCACGGAGTTCACTCACGCCGACGGCTCAGTCACGGCGCACACGCGCACCTGGTCATCCGACTTCACCGCCGACATACCGGGGAGCATCGGGCGGAACGAGCCGCTGCCGAGCGGGACGTGGGACATCAGCGGGAGCTCGACCTGGACCCGTGAGAATGGCGAGTGGAGCGCATCGGTGACGACGAATCCAGCATTGCACTACGATGCGGCCTGCTCCGAGGCGCCGCGCTTCGACGGCGGCACGCTCACGCTGGTCGTCACCCGCGGGGGCAGCACCTCCACAGTGACGATCGAGTACACCACCTGTGGAGAGCACGAGGTGACGCGGGAGTAGCTACCACTTCCGCGCAACTTCCCGCACCCAGGCGACATCGCCGTCGGCCCGGTGCCAGATCCGCCGGAGCTCGGCGTGGGCGCGTGCCGCCGCCTCGCGGTCGCCGGCCATGCTCGCGGCCCGGGAGAGACCGAGCAACGAGAGGGCGCGCCGCGGCGCGAGCTGAAGGGCTCGCTCGAACTCCCGCTGGGCACCGCGCCCATCGCCCAGCCCGAGCAGCACTTCGCCCAGGAGCTCGTGGGTTGGTTTGACGA
>DASSUE010000321.1:0-12744 GCA_035707305.1 Gemmatimonadales bacterium | reverse complement strand
CGCGGCAAGAAGGAGGCGGCCGCTGTCTCGCAGGGACGGCTGTACCATGTCGAGATCGACTACAACCTCTTCGAGAGCCTGAAACTCCGAGACGATGCTGCGCTTCGGGTAATTGAGCTCGGGATGCGAGCTGCGCCCGGGGGCACCACTACCGCATCGAGCGGCGCAGGCACGGGCGGGGCGTCCCTTGATGCGTGCACGCTCGCCACGAACGCCGAGGTGAGCCAGGCAGCGGAGGAGAACCCCGGGATCGCGAAGTATTGGTCGGCGCCAACGGCGTCGTTCGGCGGCGCGCACTGCGACTACGACGGCGGGTCGATCCGGGTTTACCAGGGCAAGGCGCCTGCGACCGCTCTCGAATCAACACTGAAGAACTTCAACGTCAAGGCGCCGAGGGTTCCGGTGCAGGGGGTCGGAGACAAGGCGTTCTTCATGATTCCCTACCCCGACGACAAGTACAAGCGCCTGGGGCTGCTCGCGGTGTACGCCGGCCCGCGCGTCGTCCAGCTCACGCTCGACGCGCAGGGCGAGGAGCCGATCGAGGCGACGCGGCCGAGGCTCGAGAAGCTCGCCCGGCTCGTGCTGCCGCGGCTGCGCTGACGGAGGTGCGCGAGATGCAGCTGCGCCCGCTCGCGATCGTCTGGGCATCCTGCGCGCTCGCGCCGTCCGCCGGGTCAGCGCAGGAGAGCGTTGCGCAGATCCGCCCCGTCGCGGGTCTGACCCTCGTCTCGACGCTCCAGTTCAGTGAAGGCGACCGCGACGACGTGGTTGAGCTCAAGCGGGTGGACAGCGCGGGCATTCACTACGTCTGGCGCTTCGTGGAGATCCACGGCGACGGCGACACGATCGTGGATGTTCTCGAGCGGCGGGTCCGCGCGACCGACCTCGCCGGGGCGCCTCGCGTGGATTGGGTTTTTGCGGCGGGCGACGACCTCGAGCGTCCGGGCCACACGGCGTGGTCGATCTCGTCGGCGGTGTACGTGGCTCTGCGGGACCAGGGCTCGGCCCGGTTCACCACCGTGGGGGTGGACACCACCATGGGGATCATCGGTGCCCTCGGCGGCCGCCGTGCGCCGCGGCGTATCCGGCACAAGGGCACGCTCGCCCGCGTGTCGCCGAAGCCGGCGCCGTTCCCGCTGCTCCTCGACGGACGCCGAGTGATGGTGCCGGCGCTGCACCTCCGTGGCGCCCTCGCCGAGGGTGCACGGACAGACGACCTCGACCTCTGGGTCCTCGCCGACAGCGCGCACCCGCTGCTGCTCAAGGCGGTCAGGGCAGACCATGTCTTCCAGGTGACACAAGTCAACCTTCCGATCGAGCCGCCGCCCCGCCCCGGCGCGGGGTCCGCGAGTGGCGTGCTCGAGCGGCAGCTCACGACGTCGTGCCGGGTCGAGCTGCCGGGGGTGTACTTCGCGTTCAACAGCGCGCTCATCAATCCCGCCTCCGACCGGGCGCTCGCCCAGCTCGCCGCTGTGCTCGCCCGGCATCCCGACTGGACCCTCGCCCTCGAGGGCCACACCGACAGCGTCGGCACCGCCGCCGCGAACCAGACGCTTTCCCAGCGCCGCGCCGAGGCGGTGCGCGCCCGGCTCGCGGCGCGCCATGGCGTGGACACAGGCGCATGGAAGGCGGTCGGGTACGGCGCGAGCCGGCCGCGAGAGCCGAACGCCACGATCGAGGGCCGCGCGCGCAACCGCCGCGTCGAGCTCGTCCGCGCCTGCCCGAAGAGGAGCTGATCCGATGCCTAAGACGCCCAGTGCGGTGCTCACCACCGTCGCTCTCGCGACGCTCGCGCTTCAGGGCTGCGGTCGCGGGGATGCCAATGCGGCGGGTGCCGGTGGCAGCCACGGCGCAGCCGGCTCCGACGCGACACCCGCCGCCGCGAGCACGGTGCGCACGGCGAGCGAGCCGAGCGACGCCTGCGGCTGGATCACGGCAGCCGAGGTCGAGAAGATCGTCGGTCCGCTCGCCGGGCCGCCCAAGTCGGTCGACAACGGGTGCCTCTACCCGCTGCCGATTGACACGTTGACGGCGCGGCGGCGCGAGGCGGGCAGGAAACTCGGCGAGCTCGCGAAACAACTCCAGAAGCAGTTCGGCACTCCCACCGAGACCCTGCCTGACCAGCCGCCACCCGAGACCGCCGTCATCGTGGACGTTGCCGTCAGCGACCCTGGGCAGGAGCGGGGAATGGCCGCGGGATTCAACATCGCCGCGAGCTGGCTCGACGATCGCGCTGCCCGCGAGCAGCGCGCCGCTGACACCACGAGTCCTCCGCCGCCGCCGAGGGCACCGGAGGGGTGGGACCGCTTCCTGCCCTCGCTGAACGTGCTGAGCCGCGAGCTCGCGCTGGGCGTCGGGCATCTTGCCGTGCGCATCGTGCTCCAGACCCCCGTGGTATCCGAGGAGCAGGCGTTGGCGCTCGCGAATCAGATCCGCAACCGGATCCCCGACCTGCCCTTCCGGTCCGAGATCCCGCCGCGCGCCGGCGGTGCCAGGCCGGATCACGACCCGTGCAGCCTGCTTGCGGCCG
The DNA here is from genome assembly GCA_035707305.1 of Gemmatimonadales bacterium. GTDB lineage: Bacteria > Gemmatimonadota > Gemmatimonadetes > Gemmatimonadales > GWC2-71-9 > DASQPE01. The sequence goes on along the minus strand of DASSUE010000321.1, from coordinate 10,214 downwards.
CCGAGGCGGAGCCGGTGCTCGGCAAGCTGGTGGTGCCGCCGTACCGCGCGCAGCAGGGCTCCTACCTCGCGTACGGGGAGGGTCCGAGCTGCGCCTACTTCACGGCGGGGCACCGCGCCCTGGTCCTCACCCCGACCTGGGAGTATGGCGGCATGGAGGTGGAGGCGATCCGCGGTGTCGGCGGCCTGATCGGCCAGATCGCGCCCGAGTTGCTCGAGAGTCCCGCCGACACGCTCGACGAGCCTTGGGAAGAGGTCGGCGGCGATGCCATGACTGGCGAGCTCTACTTCCTCCAGGGTGAGCGGCTCCTCAAGGTCAACTATCTCGCCTCGTCCACCGACGCCAACGGCGCGGTCCAGCTCGCGCGACTGGCCATGCGGCGTCTCACCGCCCCCTGACCATGCCGCCCGGAAGGCGCCGTGTCAGCCGCCTCGAGCTCGCGAATGCCACCGTCTGCCTGGGCCTGCTGCTCGGTGGCTCGTTCTGGATCGATCGGAACGGAACGCCGGTGGTCGCGACCGTCACCGGCAAGCACGAGGAAGTGTCCGTGCACGACTCCCCGCGCGGCGAGTGGTCCCGGGACTACCGTGTGGGCGTGGAGTTCGAGAGGGGCGACGGGACGTTCGGCTCGTCGAGCGTGAGAGTGTTGCGCGAGCGATTCGATTCGCTTCGGATCGGGGAGCCCATCGCCATCCGTTACGTCCCGGCGCTGCCTCGGTACGCACGGACGGCGGACCGCTCGACCGCACAGGTCCTGCGGGAGGCGCTGTCGGTGTTTCTCGACGATTCTTTTTTCACGCCGCTGTTGACCTGGCTCGCCGTAGGCAGCGCCGCCCTCTGGATTCTCGCACACTTCGCCACAGCGGCCGTGTTTGTCGCGGGCGTGATGTGGATCGTCGCCGCATGGTTCCTGCTCTTCCCTGCTCCGGGCCCGATCCGGCTGGGACAGCCGAGACGAGCGCGAGGATCGAAGACGTACGGCTCGTCACGAAATCGCCGTGGACATTACGTCCGAACGCACGGAGGCACAGGCTCTATCGACCTGGGCGTCCGCAACCTCGCGAAGCCATACCAGGTCGTTCGGTTCCGGTATGCCGTGCCGGGGGGGTCGGACTCGGCGATCGGCGTAGACGCAGTGGATTCGGCGAGTGTGCCGGGTCTCGCCCTCGGGAGTGTCGTGCCGGTCCGCTACGACCCCGGCGCGCCGCGTGAGGCTCGCCTGAGCCTCGGCTCGCGCACGTTCCGCGATCGCAATCGTTTCCATCTTCGGTGGCCAGTGATCGGCGCGGGCGCGCTCGTCGTGTTCGCCGCCGCATTGGGCGGCTCGCGGCGCCGGCGTACTCGACGGCAGCCTCGGCCGGTTCGGCGGCCGCCAAGGAGCTGGCGGAACCGCACGGTGGCGTGCTGGAGAAGAATGTTGCCCTCGCTGCCTGCGGCCTCTAGGGCGGGGCTTGCGTTACCGCGTGGTAACGGTGGGGGACGCAGCGAGACGACGGTCTCGAGACAGCTTTCAGCGGTTGACAGATAACTCTCCTCTCCCTCGGTGCGCCCACATGCTTGCGCTCTCACTACTGACCTCGAACCTCGCGATCGCCCAGCACCCGCAGCCTCCGGTCGCCCCGCCGATACAGCCAGGCGCGACGATCGTCAATGTCGTTTCGGGTGATACTTACCAGGCGAGCGATTACGAGACGGTGATCGTGATCGAGTCGGTCGCCGATTCACATGTGACCCTGGGAGCCGCTGCCTTCGTGAAGATTCGTGAGGGAGTCCGTCGCTGGCTGTCCGTGAAGCGCACAGTTCAGTCCGCGGACCTCGGTGCGGCTCGAACCCAGATTCTCGGTTTTCACCCGAACGACCCCGAGCGGCTGCCCGGCACAACCGCTATGGGCCCGTCGCGCCTCGTGCTCGATGAGCTCCGACGAAACGGCCGCACTGCGGTCGTCGTGCGAGACTACGCCACCGAGCCCGAGAACACCGGAGTGCTCGAGAGGGTGGGGCATGGGACAGTTGCTTTTCCCCTGCTTGTGAACGGACTCCGGGTGTCGGTCTCCGCCGTTCGTGCCCGGGGACAGCTACGGAACCCCACGGGCCGGCGCCCCTGGGAGTTCTGGTTCCTCGATGATCCGCTGCAACCGCTCACCCTCAAGGTCATGTATGGTGCCAGGGGGGAAACAGAGCTCCGCCGTCCAGAGTGGAGCCGCCAAGTGGTCCGGATCGACAGCCCAATCGATGTCGTCACAGCCGAAGGAGGAGAAATCCAGCTGCAGGGTCACGGCCGGGCATTGGCGCGTACCGGGGGTGTTGAAGCGAGTGGGGGGGGTGCGTTGCAGCCCGGCGAGATGCCCCGGATGGGAGGTGATGGGCGCCCGCTGGAGGGCGCGGGAGTCGCTCCTTCGAGGAAAGGTGCGGGGGCCACAGGCGAGTCTGCCGGACTGGACGGATCCGGCGCGGCGGGAGGAGTGCCAAATCCTGCCGGGGGACGCGCGATGGCGGGAGACGACGGTCAAACCCGCATGAGCGCCGGAGGTGGTGGCCCGGCACTCGGTGCCGGCGGAAGGCTCGGCTCCGGAGCCGGAGCCGGCGCAGCGATGGAACGCCGCCTGGCCACCCAGTGCCGCGTGCCAGTTCCCGGGATCTACTTCGAGTTCGACAGCGACGTGCTGAACCCGGCGTCAGGGCCGTGGATCCGCTCGATCGCCGAGCTCCTGCGGCGGCATCCCGATTGGGCGATCACGATCGAAGGGCACACCGACAGCGTCGGCAGCGCTCGCTACAACCTCGACCTCTCCGCGCGGCGCGCGGCTGCGCTGGCGCGGAGCCTCACCTCGCAGCACGGAATCGTGGCCGCACGGCTCGGCACGCGCGGTTTCGGCCCTGACCGCCCGCTGGAATCCAACGCTACGCCGGAAGGACGCGCCCGTAATCGCAGGGTCGAACTCGTCCGTCCGTGCGATCGGCCGGCCGATGACGCCCCGGGGCTGCCAACGCCATCTCAGAACGACGCGCTCGAGGCCGGAAGCACCGGTGTCGCCAGCGCCTTCACGCGGTGCCATAGCCGTGACCGGATGGGTCGCAGGTCATCCAAAGAGGAGACACACATGTCAAGAGTTTCGCGCCGATCGATAGGGCAGGTGCTGCTTCTATGCCTCGCGTGCGGGACGAGCGTCTCGGCGCAGTATCCCGCGTCGAAGCGCAAGACGAGCGCGCCCGGCAAGCTCCGCGCGGACGCCACGCCGGCCCCGTAAGAGAGCCGGCTACCGGGCGACGGGGTCTTCCAGAGTTTGACGGGCCAGTTCACCCTGCAGGCCAGGCGTCCGCCGCCCCCCGAGTGGTGACGGGTTCAACACGAACTAATCATGGCCCGCTGGATGAGGCCACATCCCATTCACGGAGGACCACCATGCACCCATTCATCCGCGCGGCCGCGCTCACGCTTACGCTGCTGCCGGCTGCCACGCTGTCCGCCGAGCTCGCCGCCCAGGGCGATGGACGCAGCGCCGCGCCGGCCAACCTCCCCTGCTCCCTCGTCACCGAGAAGGAGGTCGAAGCGGCCACCGGCATGGACTACACACCGGGCGACCCCATCGAGCCGGAGTACGAGAACATCGAGGGCGGCGCGACCTGCATGTGGGGCGGCCCGGGGGGATTCATGGGCGAGGACCGGCCGGAGATCAACATCACCTTCATCGCCGCGAGCGCGCGCGGGAGTTACACCGAGCGGCGCCGCACGCAGCGGCTGGGTCCCGGCTGCACTCGCGAGCCGGTGCGCGGCGTCGGTGACGCCGCGTTCGCCCAGATCTGCGAGGGGCGCCTGTACGGCGTGAACGTCTTCGCGCGGACGGGAAAGAGTGACGTGCTTGTGAGCGCGTACGCGATGCACGGGTTGTCGAAGGCAGCGGTCAAGCCGGCGGCGATCGCGCTCGCCCGGACCGCCGCGGCCCGGGCGAAGGACATGTGAGCCGTGCTGAAGCCTGCGCTACTCCCCGCCACGGGCCTGCTCTAGGGGGCTGGCTGCCGGCGGCGTTACCTGATGCTGGCCCGTTAAAGCGCCGCCTCCGCCCGCTCGGCAGCCCGGGCAGCCGCGCCGAGACGGAAGGTGTCGGTGGGGCTCACGAGCTTTCGTGCTGTCAGATCGGTCCAGATCTCCACGCTCCGCCGATACATGTCACGGGCGGCCAGACGATGCGTGCGCCGTTCGGCTGGGCGGACGCTGGCTCGGGCGGCAAGCGTGTCGTACGCCTCTCCCAAGGCAAACCAGACACCCCCGAAGAAGGCCCGCGGGAAGGCATGGGTCGGCTCTACCGCGGTGGCCTCGATGAACGCGACCGTCCTGGCGCAGGTCTCGCGCGCATCCGGCCGTGCCAGAGCCGCCAGCGCGCTGCAGAGTTCCGCCTGGTCGCCGGCGACTGCGAGCCGGTCGAACAGGTTGCCGGAATCGGCGCGGAACGCGGCGGTGTGCAGTTCGAGCGCGCGGCGGAGATGCGGCACCGCTTCCGCCGGCCGCCCGAGGTGCCGGAGCGCCTCGCCGGTGCGAAACTCGTTGAAGGCACTCGGGTCCTCGGCCAGATTCTTCCGATACAGGTCGAGCGCCTCGTCCCATCGTTTCATCCGGCCCAGCACGCTCGCGAGGTAATAGCGAGCCGCCTGCGCGATGCGTTCGTACTCCGCATTCTCGGGGAACTCCGCTGCGAGCGCCTCGCGGAGCTCGAGACTCCGGCGACGGCTCTCGAGCGCCCCCGGCTGGTCGTCTGCTTCCGCCTGCGCGTCAGCCAGGTGCCCATAGACCACCGATATCGCGTGCCGCAGTCGGGGCTGCGCCCGCTCGGCGGCCGGCCTGGACTCGAGCAACTTCAGGTCGAGGCGGTGGAACTCCATCGCCTCGGCGATCTGCCCGGCCTCCAGCGAGAGCTGACCCAGGAGATCGTATGCCGCGTGCAGTTGCAGCCGCTGGTCGGTGTCGCCGGGCGAGGCCGCCACCAGTGGCTCCAGCATGTCCCGGGCGCGGCGGCCGTGAGCGAGGCCGGTCGAGAGATCGCCGCGTTCCCATACCACCGTGCCCAGCGCCATGGCCAGTCCCGCCAGTTCGCGACGGTTCCGGGTATCGGTGCTGTCGGCCCGGTACAGCGCCTCCAGAATCCCCAGCGCCTTGGTGTAGCTCGCGACGGCGCCCTCGCTGTCACCCAGACCCTTGGGGTCGCCGCCCTGCACGTCGCCCACCCTGCGATAGGCGCTGGCCAGCTCGCGCTGGAGCGCCGGATCGCCGGCCTGCTCCGTGGCAAGCCCGTCGAGGTAGCTCAGCGCGTCGCGGACCAGCCGCTCCCGCACCGGTGTCGCGCCGCGGAGGTCCTTTATTGCGTCGTGATAGTCGAACAGCAGCGCGTTGGCGAGCCGGCGCACGTCGGCGAAGCGTCGTTCGGCTCGCACCTGGGCGGCCCGGGCTTCACGCGCCTGCCAGGCGGTCGCGACGGTACCAGCGACCAGCGCGAGCGCGACCAGGGCACCGGCCGCCAAGGGCACGCGGTTCCGCCTGGTGAACTTGCCGGCCCGGTAGCGGAACGTGTCCGGCCGGGCGGTGACGGGCAGTCCATCGAGGTGGCGTCGAATATCGCCCGCGAACTGTTCGACGGAGGCATAGCGGCGCTGAGGTTCCTTGCGAAGCGCGGTGAGCAGGATCGTGTCGAGGTCCCCCCGCAGCCGGCGACGGAGCTTCTCGACGCTGCCACTGCCCGTCGCGGCGACCCGGTCGGCGGCCACGCCGGCGCGCCGGCGCGGGGCATTGGAGGCGCCGGCGGCGTGATCGACCGCGGTGCTCGGTCGATCCGGTTCGGTCGTGGATACTGCGGTGGCGATGTCCTGAATGGCGCCTCCCTTCGGCCGGTACGGAGAGCGCCCGGTGAGAAGCTCGTACAACACGACGCCGAGGGAGTACACGTCGCTCGCGGTGGTGGCATGACGTCCATCGACCTGCTCCGGGCTCGCGTATTCGGGCGTGAGAAGGCGAAAGCCCGTCACGGTCGAGGTGAGCTCGTCGCCACCTTCGTGAAGCACCTTGGCGATTCCGAAATCGAGCAGTTTCGGCACGCCGCCGCCGGTGACCAGGATGTTCAGCGGTTTGATGTCGCGATGCACCACCAGGTGCTGGTGCGCGTAGCTGACGGCCGCGCACACCTGGAGGATCAGCTCCAGGCGAGCTGACACCGACAGGCGGTGCGCGTCGGCGTACTCGTCGATCGGCCGGCCCTCGATGTGCTCCATCACGAAGTACGGGAGTCCGTCCGGGGTGGTGCCGCCGTCGAGCAGCCGGGCGATGTTCGGGTGGTCGAGGGATGCGAGGATCTGCCGCTCGGCCCGGAACCGGGCCAGCACCTGCTCGCTGTCCATGCCGCGCTTGATGAGCTTGAGCGCGAGCCGCTGCTCGTACTGCCCGTCCGCCCGCTCGGCGAGGTACACCGCGCCCATGCCGCCCCGGCCCAGCTCCCGCACGACTCGATACGATCCGATCAGTTTGCCGGTCCAGGCGTCCTCGATCTCCGCCAGAGCCTCGCCGCTGATGGCCGGCGATGCCATGAAGCTCCCAGCCCGGTCGTGCGCGGCGAGGAGTCGCTCGACTTCGGCCTGCAGCTCGGCGTCGCCCGCGGAGAGCCTTCCCACCAGCGCGCACCGTTCCTCGCCGGCCAGGACCACGGCGGCATCGAAGATCTGCGTGAGTCGCTGCCAGCGCTCTGCCATCACTGGCCGGCCTCCCCGCCCTCTATCATCTCATAGAGCCAGGCCCGCGCGAAGGTCCAGTCCCGTTCCACAGTTGCTGCCGAGACTTCGAGCACTTCCGCAATTTCCTCGGTGGTCAGTCCGCCAAAGAACTTGAGCTCCACCACGCGACCCTTCCGCGGGTCGAGGGCGGCCAGCCGCTCGAGCCCATCCTCGAGCGCGATGAGCTCCACGTCGGGGCGCCCCGAGGGGGACTCGACCAGGCTCAGCGAGACCTGCTCCGCCCCGCCACCGCGCTTCTTCGCCACCCGATCGCGCGCGTGGTTCAGGAGGATGCGCCGCATCATCCCCGCAGCCAGCCCGAGGAACTGCGCCCGGTTCTTCCAGTCCGCCTTGCGCTGGTCCGTCAGCCGGAGATAGGCCTCGTGCACCAGAGCTGTCGGCTGAAGCGTGTGCCCTTCGCGTTCCCGGCTCAGGTAGTGAGCCGCGAGCCGCCGGAGCTCCTCGTAGACGAGCGGCAGCATCCGATCGAGCGCGGCCTTGTCGCCATTGGACCACGCGATGAGGAGCTGGGTAACCCCGTCGGGGGCGGACTGCGGCTGGTCAGCCATGGATACAGGGGCAGAAGACGCCGAATACCTCCGGCGGATTGGCCGGATGAGGGAGTCTATGGCGGTACCGGGCGTACCTCAATGGCGCTCGGGGTCCACGCCGGACACTCCGAAGGAAGGGTCCACCATCTCCAGGAGATCCACCATGCACCGGATACTGCGAACCGGCGCCGTCGCCCTTCTCCTGCCGGTCGCGCCGGGCCTCGCCGCCGCGCAGCAGGAGAAGCTGCCGCTGCCGCTCACCAACGGCGCCGCCATCGTCGAGGCGCTCGCCTTCCAGGGTGGCGACCGCGAGTCGGTGCATCACGTGCGGGAGGCCGGCGCCGGGGGGCTGCGCTTCACCTGGAACTTCATCGAGGTGCATGAGAACGGTGACACGGTGAAACGGGCGCACCGTTACTTCGAGGCTGCTGTGGATGTCGACTCGGCGCGCCGGCTCAAGGGGTTCCACAACCAGAGCGAGCCGGAGGCGCATCCCGGCTACACCATGCACGCGATCTCGCGCTCGGTGTATCGCCGCCTCCGGCGCGGCGAGGCTGACAGCTTTCAGATTATGTCGCTCGCGCACCCGGCGGGTGCCGCGGGGCTCGCGGCGCTGGGCCTCGGCTCACGCCGTGGTGTGCCGGTTCGATGGCGCGGCAAGCTCACGCCGGTGGGAACCGGAACCGTTTCCTTCCCGCTCCTCGTCAACCAGCGGCGCCTGGAGGTGCCGGCGATTCGCGTGCGCGGCAGCTTCACCGCGCGGCACGGCCGTTGGGAACCCGAGTTCCTCGTACTCGCGGACAGCACCTATCCCCTCCTCCTCAGATGGTCCGGAGCATTCGGCGAGCCCGGCACGGTCCTCCAGGTTACCCAGGTCAACGGGCCCGGCGAGCCCGACTCGATGCTCGAGGAATCGCTCCGGCGGGAGTGCCGCGCCGAGCTGCCGGGAGTGTACTTCGCCTTCAACAGCGCCGAGCTCAATCCCGCGTCTGACCGCGCCATCGCCGGCATCGCCCTGCTCCTCTCCCGGCACCCCGACTGGGTCATCACGATCGAGGGACACACCGATAGCATCGGTTCGGCGGCCTCGAATCTCGCCCTCTCGCAGCGGCGGGTGGAAGCGGTGCGGCGGGGGCTGGTCGAGGCGCACAAGCTGGATCCGGCGCGACTGCCCGTCGCCGGACACGGTGCCACCCGGCCGAGGGAGCCGAACGCGACCATCGAGGGACGCGCCCGCAACCGCCGGGTGGAGCTGGTGCGGGAGTGCTGAACCCTGTCGCGCACAGGGCGGTTACGCGGTGGTAACGCCCCCGTCGCACCGGAGCGACGCGACCCGCCCAGCTTGGCTGCGGACTCACGGTGCGACCAACCGTCGGAAATCGAAGACCAAGGGAGGAGCGTCATGCAGGGCAAGTCGCGTAGCACGGCCGGAGGATTCATCCTGGCGGTGGCCGCCAGCTTCACAGTTTCCGGCAAGGGCGCCGCCGCCCCGCCCTGCCCCGCGGTCGCCGACGTCGAGAAGGCGATCGGGTACCCGGTCAAGGCTCTGCGCGTGGCGGTGGACGGATGCCTGTTCGAGCTCACCGGCCGGTACCGGGGCGTCATGGTCAGCCTGATGTACCAGCCCGCCACGCGGGCGAACGATGTCTACGCCGACATCAGGAAGCGCGTGAAGGCCAAGGGGATGAAGGCCGAGCCCGACCGCCTCTGAGCATAGGCGAGGGCGGGTGGGGCTATGGCAGCCGCGACAGGAAGGAGGCAGCCGCAGTCGCCCAGGGCCGGCTGTATCACGTCGAGATCTCGTACAGTCTCTTCGAGAGCCTCAAACTCCCGGACGATGCCGCGCTCCGCGTCATCGAGCTCGGCATCTGGGCCGCGCCCGGCGCCCGGACCACCGGAGCGAGCGGTGCCGCCAGCGCGGGCGCGTCGCTCGACGCGTGCACGCTCGCCACGAACGCCGAGTTCAGCCAGATCGCGGAGGAAAGACCCGAGATCGCCAAGTACTGGTCGGCGCCCACGGCGTCGTTCGGGGGCGCACACTGCGACTACGACGGCGGATCGATCCGGGTGTACCACGGCAAGGCCCCCGCGGCCGCCCTCGAGTCCACGCTGAAGAACTTCGACGTCAAGGCGTCGAGGGTTTCAGTGCAGGGGATCGGCGACAAGGCCTTCTTCATGGTTCCCTTCCCGAACGACGAGTACAAGCGCCTAGGGCTGCTCGCGATGTACGCCGGCCCCCGCGTGCTGCAGCTCACCCTGGGCGCGAGCGGGGACGAGCCGATCGACACGACGCGGCCGAGGCTGGAGCGGCTCGCCAAGCTGGTGCTGCCGCGGCTTCGCTGACGCTTCATCCGCCGTGCCGAAGCGGTGGGCAACCGGCGCGTGGAGCTGGTCCGCGCCTGCCCCGAAAGGAGCTGAACCGATGCGTACCCCAGCCCTGCTGGTGATAACCGTCCTCACGCTCGCGACGCCGGCACTCCAGGGTTGCGGCCGCCCCGACGCCGAGACGGCGAGCGCAGCTGGCGCGCGCGGCGCCGGCTCCGAGGGAGCGGTCAGCGCCGCGAGCGCGGTTCGCACGGCCGAGCGGCCGAGCGGCGCGTGCGACTGGATCCCGGCGGCCGAGGTCGAGGAGATCGTCGGCCCGCTCGCCGGGCCGCCAAAGGCCGTGGAGAACGGGTGCCTCTACCCGCTTCCGGTGGACACGCTCACCGCGAAACGGCGCGAGGCCGCGAAGAAGCTCGGCGAACTCGCGAAGCAGCTCGAGAAGCAGTTCCCGCCCACCGATACGATGCCGGCTCTGCCGCCTCCGGAGACCGCCGTCATTGTGGACGTGAGGATAGGAGATCCCGCGCAGGAGCGGGGCCTGGCCGCTGGATTCGACATGCTCGAGAAGCCGCTCGACGACCGCGG
>DASSUE010000320.1:0-4715 GCA_035707305.1 Gemmatimonadales bacterium | reverse complement strand
GCGCATGGTGAACGGCCGGACGACATCGTTGGCGTCGGTGACCGTCTGGCGGGGGAAGTTCACCGACTGGGATACCGACTGCAGGATCTGACTGGTCTCGGTGGTGCCCTGCCGCTTGATGTCTTCCGCCGTGTACACGTCCACGGGCACCGCGAGCTCCTCGGCCGCGGTGTGACGGGCTCGCGAGCCGACCACCACGTCGATTGGAGCGAGCTGAACCGTGCTCCGGCCCAGTGTGAAATCCTGCTCGAGCGTGCCGTCGTCGGGCACGGTCACCTGGGCCGTTGCAGCGCGGTAGCCGATGAGTCGGGCCCGGAGCGTCCGGGAGCCGGACGGCACGCCGCGGAGCTCGTAGTTGCCGTTCGTCCCGCTGGTGGTGCGGATACCGGTCCCCTCGACCGTGACGGCGACGCCTGACAGGTCCGTTCCCGCGCTGTCGGCCACCCGACCACGCACCGTGCCGGTCTGGGCTGCGAGCGGAAACGTGATAATCCCACTGAGGATGAGGATGGCGGGCACTACTGCACGTCGTTTGAAGGACATAGTAGACCTCGTGGTCGTTGGAAGGGCCCCCGTGGCCTTTCACATACGGCGCACCGGGAAAGGTGTCAAGACGGTTTCCGCCCTGGCGCGTAGATTAGGGTATGCGGGGCGCGCTGCTTGCCCTCCTCGCCGGTGCCCACGCCACCGACTTCAGTTGCTCGACCGGGGCCGGGTTCGGGCCGGGTGGCGTCGGGGTCACGGGATTCATCCTGTTCATCGAGATCGGCGACGGGTGCTGGCAGCTCCGGGCCGATGACGGCACCACCTTCGAGCTCCGGGCGGAGCAGGCGCCACCCCGGGTGCTCGTCGATGGCGCGCGGGTGTCGCTCGTGCTCGACGTCCGCAAGGACCTGACGAGCGCCTGCCAGGTCGGCCGGGTGGCCGACGTCGAGCGAGTGGAGTCGGTCAAGTTACCCTAGGTCCAGAGCCGTGAATCCACTCCCGGAGTCCGGTAAGCATGGCGTCGTGATCGGGCTGCTGGCCGCGGCGGCCTCGGCGTGGTCGCCCGGGGCGGGGTGGGCGCAAGCCGTGACCTTGCCGCTCCGGGGCGAGGGCGAGCTCGACCTGCCGAGCGGAATACATTCGGTGGCCCGGGGATCCGTGCTGCTGCGCGCGGCGGACAGCGCAGTGCGGGTGACGTTCATCGACGCCGGAGCCCCCCGCGTCGTATTCACCGGGCGGTGGCGCATGGCGGACCACCGGAGCGCCTTGGTTCAGGTCGATTCGGTCATGGAGACCATGCGGGCGGGCGGCACCGGCGCGATACGCTTTCGCCCCGACGGCTCGGTGGACGAGATCGATGTGCGCGGCGTGGCGGACGGCGAGGCGTTCACCGTTCGGTTCGACAACAGCACCACGGTCGGAATCGCACGCGCGGATTCGGCGGTCGAGACCGGCGCCCTGTCGCCCCCTGCCCGCGCGGGCGACTGGCCCTGGGCGACGCGGTGGGCGGTCGTCGACGCGGTGCGCCGCGGCGTCGGCGTGCTGAAGCATGCCGACGGCCGAGACGTTCGCTTCACCCGCGCTCGGCTCACGTTGGGCGCCAACGAGGAGTTCATGCTCGTGCTCGACGGCAAGCGCCGGGTGGAGTTCGTGGGGGTATGGCGGGGCGATCTCGGAAGCGAGCCGGTGCGGCTTCAGCTCCGCGAGGCGTCGGACCAGGCGGTCGGCGGAGTCGGGCGGGCCTGGCTGGCCGGCCGCGAGCCCGAGCGCGAGTGGTTCTTCACCCGCGTCGAGCTCGACGGCTGGGACGACGACAGCGGCGACGCCTTCACCCTCTCCTTCGAGGCCGACGGCCGCTAGCCGCCGGATCAGTACGATGACGTCCGGGCCATGAATCCGTGCAGGTCGCGCACGAACCGCTCGGGCTCTTCCCAGTGCACCGCGTGCCCCGTCCCCGGGTAGACCCCCAGCTCAGCCGTTCCAATCATCCCGACCAGACCATCCTGTTCCGCGCGGCTGAACGTCGCATCCCGGTCGCCCCAGAGAACCAGAGTCGGAATGGCACTCTCCCCCAGCGCGGTGGCCGGGCCGGTCGCGAGCATGCCATCCATCAGCCCGCGCCACACCCTCGCGGGCAGCTTGCGACTCTCGGCCACCGCCTGGTCGACGAACTCATCAGGCACGGGGCGGTAGATGGTGCTGGTCTGAAACTCCCGCACGAACTCAACCGGCACCGGATCGGTGAGGGTCCGCACGGTTGTGCTCAGCTCGGCCAGTGCCGGGCTCCGGCTTGGCACGTCGACCGAGGCGACCAGCACCAGGCGGGCGATGCGCTCGGGGGCCGCGAGTGCCAGCTGCTGGGCGACGATGCTTCCCATCGAGTGCCCCACCACCGTCACGCGTGCCAGCCGCTCGGCGTCCATGAACGCGAGCACGTCGGCGGCGAGATCACGCATGTGGTAGCCGCCGTCGGGACGGTCCGAATCGCCGTGTCCACGGAGGTCCAGCGCGTACACGTGATACTTGGGACTCAGGAGCGGAAGCACCCGGCTGAACGAGAACCATGAATCGGAGTAGCCGTGGAGCAGAATGACTGGGTGCCCGCGGGGGTCACCCTGCTCGGCATAGCGGATCCGAATTCCGGTGGTGAGCTGGGCGTCGGCGAAGCGAAGTGGCAGCGGATGGCCGAGGTTGCCAATGGACGCCGAGTCGGCTGACGGGCCGGCCAGGACGACGGCGGCGGCAAGAGCGAACGAGGGACTCATAGGGGTTCCGGTGTCGGTCATGAGACGAGAATACGCCTGGTGGCGCCCCTGCCACGATTGGTGAACCAGGAAGCCCCGAACCCGAGTTCCCGGAGTGCGGTTGTCGGCGGCTGTCCTACTGGACCGCGGTAGGGCGGAAGCGCCCTCCGACGTACGTGGCGCTGACCACCTCGTTGCCGGTGCCGAACACGAGGGCAGCCGGAAGGGTCGAGGCGTCGCACCCCGCCAGGGTGGGATGGCCCAGGTCTATCACGACGAGATCGGCCCAATTGCCCCGCTCGATCCGGCCCGCATCAAGGCCCAGCGCGGTGGCACCTCCTGCGGTTCCGATGTCAAGCAGGGCGGGAGCGGTGTGCGCGTCTCGCGCCACGATCAGTCCGCGGGTCTTGGTGGCGAGCCGCTGCCCGTATTCCAGCCAGCGCATCTCTTCCAGCATCGAGATCCTGGCGTTGGAGTCACTGCCCAGGCTCAGCCGCCCCGACCCGCGCAACACCGAAAGAGCGCGGGGAATGCCGTCGCCCAGACTGCCCTCCGTGAGCGGGCAGGTGCAGATCCCGCCCCCGGCGCCGACGTAGCGCTCGAGGTCCCCCGCCTCGCTCTGGGTGCAGTGCACGGCGGTCACGCGGTCCGCCCGTGCGAGCGTCTCGTTGAGCAGCTCGAGCGGCCGCTTGCCGTAAACGGCGCGGGCCTCCTCCAGCTCCTTGGGCTGCTCCTCGACGTGAATGTGACAGACCAGCTTTCGGTGCGTGGCCTCATCGTACACCTCAGCGATTTCGGCCGGCCCCGCGGCACGAATGCTGTGCGGGGCGACGCCGAGGCTCTGCAGCGGGCGGTCGACCAGCCGCTCGAGCCGGTCCATCTGACGCCAGAACGCGTCCGGTGACACGCTGTTGAACCGCCGCTGGGCACCTTCGAGCGGCCGCCCGACGCCTCCAGTGGCGTAGTACGACTGCAGCAGCACGATTCGGATGCCCGCATCGGCCGCGGCCCGCAGGACCACCTCGTCGAACGCGAAGTCGTCGGCCGACCGCGAATGATGGAAGTAGTGGAACTCTCCGACCGCGGTGATCCCGGCGTCGAGCATCTCGCGGAACGCCTGGACGCAGAGTCGGTAGAACGCGGGCTCGTCGATCTCGGACACCAGCCGGTACATCGCTTCGCGCCAGGTCCAGAAGCTGCCGACGCCGGCGGGGAAGCTTTCCCCTTGTCCCCGGAGCCCGCGTTGGAAGGCATGGGAATGAACGTTGACGAACCCCGGCAGCACCGCCCGGCCGGTCAGCCGGTCGGTCGCCTGGGCCTCGAGCCGTCCGACCGCGGCGATCCGCCCGCGTTCGTCGATCGCGATGCGGATGTCCGGCTCGAAGCGCGATCCCGTCCAGGTGAGATCGGCCTGCACGACCAGTCTGGTGTTCACGAGGTGCGTCTCATCCGAGTGCGCCGCAATATGGTGCCGGTCGTCGGGCCCATGCTATTGTATCCCATCCCATCGCCCGGGGTTCGCGGTGGCCGTCTTCGAGCTCGTCATCGCCCTGCTGTTCGTCGGCGCGGTGCTCGCGGCGCTGGCGCGCCGCATCAACGCGCCGTATCCCGCGCTACTCGCGCTGGCCGGCGCCTGCCTGGCCCTGCTGCCGGGTGTTCCGAGCGTCACGCTCGACCCGGAGCTCGCGCTCGCCTTGTTCGTGGCACCGGTGCTCCTCGACGCCGCGTTCGACTCGTCCCCGCGGGACCTCAAGGCGAACTGGCGGAGCGTCACCGCGCTCGCACTCGTGGCGGTCGGCCTGACGGTCATCGCGGTAGCGGTGGTCGCCCGCTGGCTGGTGCCCGGCTTGCCGTGGGCCGCCGCGGTGGCGCTGGGTGCCGTCGTGGCGCCGCCCGACGCCGCGGCCGCCACCGCCGTGCTCCGCCAGCTCCGTCCGCCGCACCGGCTGCTGGTGATTCTCGAGGGCGAGAGCCTGTTCAACGACG
>DASSUE010000319.1:0-4831 GCA_035707305.1 Gemmatimonadales bacterium | reverse complement strand
GCTCGGGAAGCACGTCCGCCGGCAGCGGTTCGCCCACGACGGCGAAAGCGGTAGCCGAGGGTGGATGCGCGTGTACCACGGCACCGCAATCGGGCCGGCGGCGGTAAACCCGCAAGTGCAAATCTAATTCGGAGGACGGCTGCCGGGAGCTATGTCGCTTCGCCCGGCGGCCCGCCAGGTCCACCTCGACGAGGTCAGCCTCTCTGAGGTCACACTTCAGCAGCCCCCGAGGCGTCACCAGTACCCGGTCGGGGCCGGTCCGGACCGACACGTTGCCGTCGGCACCGGCAATGAGCCCGCCGTCCCACAGCCGTCGGCAGCACTGGATGATCTGGCGGGCAGCGGCAGGGCGGGAAGGCATTCAGGATGTGCAGATGGCCGGATGGCCAGACGACCAGCAGTGCACGCGCGAGCCGACCGACCCGGGGCGGGGCATCCAGCCCTCTGGCCATCTGGACATCCGGCCATCTCCCATCAGTCCATCGCCCGCTGATACGCGACTTGGCCCCGCACGATCGTCGTGGTGGCCCGGCCGAAGAGCCGCCGGCCGGTGAAAGGCGTGTTCCGGCTCCGGGAATAGAAGGTCTCGGGGCGCACGGTCCACTCGACGCCGGGATCGAACACCACCACATCGGCCGGCGCGCCCGCCGCGAGGGTGCCGCCAGGCAGGCCAAAAATTCGGGCGGGAATGGTGCTCATACGGGCGATCAGCTCGCTGATCGTGAGCACTCCGCTCCGGACCAGCTCGGTGATGGCGAGGCCGAGCGAGGTCTCCAGCCCGATGATGCCGTTGGGCGCGTCGTCGAATTCCCGCTCTTTGGCGTCGTAGTGGTGCGGGGCGTGGTCGGTGACGATGACGTCGATGGTGCCGTCCTGGAGCCCCTGGCGGATTGCCTCGCGATCCGCCTCCTCACGAAGCGGGGGGCTCATCTTTGCGTTGGTGTCGTAGCCGGCGCACGCCTCATGGGTGAGCGTGAAGTGATGGGGACACGCCTCGGCGGTGACACGCACGCCGTGGGCTTTGGCTCTCCGGATCAGTCCCACCGACCCGCGGGTGCTCATATGGCACAAGTGCACATGACCGCCGGTCAACTCCGCGAGCAGGATGTCACGGGCCACCATGATTTCTTCTGCCGCCGCCGGAATCCCCTTGAGACCGAGCCGGGTGGAGACGGTGCCTTCGTGCATGACTCCGCCGGCCGACAACGTCGGTTCCTCGCAATGGTCGGCCACCGGGATCCCGAACGTGCGGGCGTATTCCAGCGCGGTGCGCATCAGATGGCTCGATACGACCGGCTTCCCGTCGTCGCTGACGGCTACCGCCCCGGCGCCCACCAGCTCGCCAAACTCCGCGAGCTGCTGCCCCTGCTGCCCCAGCGATACCGCGCCGATGGGGTACACCCGTGCCTTCCCGGCGCGTTGCGCCTGCGCCTTCACGAAGCCGACCACCCCCTGATTGTCGCAGACGGGATCAGTATTGGGCATCGCGCACACAGCGGAGAAGCCACCGGCCGCGGCTGCCATCGCGCCGGAGGCAACCGTCTCCAGCTCTTCCTGGCCCGGCTCGCGGAGATGGACGTGGAGATCAATCAGGCCGGGAGCGACAACCTGCCCCCGCGCATCCACCACCATCGCGCCATCAGGGGTCCCGATGTTCCGGCCCACAGCCTCGACCCGGCCCTCGATCAGGTACACGTCAGCCACTTCGTCCTGACCGCGGGACGGGTCCACCACGCGACCGCCGCGAACCAGGATGCCCTGGCCGTTCACCGCTCCTCCCCTTTACCAGCCGCCTGGGCAGATTCCGGCCGACCGCCGGCGAGCAAGTACAGCACCGCCATTCGGACGGCGACGCCGTTCGTCACCTGCGGCAGAATTACGCTGTGGGCGCCGTCGGCCACGTCGCTATCGATCTCCACGCCGCGGTTCATGGGGCCCGGATGCATGATGACCAAATCCTTCGGCGCCCGGTTCAGCCGCTCGTTGGTCACCCCGAACACCCGGTTGTACTCCCGGAGCGACGGAATGAACCCGGCCTCCATCCGCTCGAGCTGGAGCCGGAGCACGTTGAGGGCGTCGGCCCACTGGATCGCGTCCTCGATTCTGGGCAGCACCGTCACGCCGAGCTCGTGCACGTTCCGAGGAAGGAGGGTGGGCGGACCGCAGACGCCGACCTGCGCACCCAGTTTGGTGAGCCCCCAGATGTTGCTCCGGGCCACGCGGCTGTGCAGCACGTCGCCGCAGATGGCCACTTTGAGGCCGTCGAGACGCCCGAACCGGTCCCGCAGCGTGAGCATGTCGAGCAACCCCTGGGTCGGGTGCTCGTGCTTGCCGTCGCCGGCGTTGATGACATTCGAGCGGATGCGCTGTCCCAGAAACTGCGCGGCGCCCGACGCGCCGTGCCGGATCACGACCATGTCGATCCGCATCGCCTCGAGGTTGCGGGCGGTGTCGACCAGGGTTTCTCCCTTGGACACCGACGACCCCGAAGCGGCGACGTTGACCGTGTCGGCCGAGAGGCGCTTCTCGGCGAACTCGAACGAGATGCGGGTGCGGGTGGACGCCTCGAAGAACAGGTTGACGATGGTCTTGCCCCGGAGCGCCGGCACCTTCTTGATCTGGCGCTCGCTCACTTCCTTGAACGGCTCGGCGGTATCGAGGATGAGCTCGATCTGCTCCGCGCTGAGGTATTCGAGGCCGGTGAGATCCTTGGCCAGGGCCGCGACCACTTATGCCTCCCGTACCAGCTCGACCGCGTCGCGGCCGTCGAGCTCGCTCACGAGGACGTTCACCCGGTCGTCGGACGTTGTGCGGACCACGCTTCCGACGATGTCCGCCTGGATCGGAAGCTCGCGTCCGCCTCGGTCGACCAGCACGCAGAGCAGGATGCGGCGCGGGCGCCCGAAGTCGGCGCACTCGTCGAGGGCGGCGCGAATGGTGCGGCCGGTATACAGGACGTCATCCACGATGACCACGATGCGGGCGTCGAGGTCGGGAAGGCTGGTCTCCCCGATGATGGGGCGCGTTCCAACCGTCTGGAGGTCGTCGCGGTAGAGCGTGATGTCGAGCTTGCCCACCGGCACCGACGCATTCTCGGTCCGCGCAATTTGCTGTCGAAGCCGTTCAGCCAGCTCCACCCCGCGACGCTGAATGCCGACCAACACCACCTCGTCGGTACCGCCGCACCGCTCGACGATCTCCGAGGCCATGCGCGACAGGGCGCGAGCGATGGCGCGCTCGTCCAGCAGCGGAATCGTGGTGGGCATCGGGCGCGGAAGCTAGCGTGCGGTCGGATGTTCCACAACCGCGCAGTCTTACAGCGGCAGACGGACCCTCGCCACGCGGACCGTTCGCTGCTCCCCAGCCGTCACGGTGTAGGCCAGCACGGCGGTTTCCCAGCCGGTTCGGACCAGCTGTGGATAAGCGCCGCCGGCGGATCCAGGCACCGTTGTCTCCGCGACGCGTTGGCCAGCGGCCGAGATTCGCGCCAAGCGAATCACGCGAGCTCCGGCCCGCCCGACGTCGTATGCCACCAGTGCTCCGCCGTCCGCCAGCGCCAGGACGGTGGCGTGCGCGGTTGGGACGTGTTCCGCTCGAGACACGTCGACCAACGGTCCGGTCGAATCCGCTGGCATTGCCCGAAGCCGGCGATAGAAAATGCCGCTAACGCCAGGCTTGCCGGAGTACCAGGCGGTGTGAAGCCAACCGTCAGCGGAGGCTGCCAATGCGGGGCCGGTATGCGGGCAGCCGGGATACGCCCATTCATCGGCATGCACCCGGCGCGGCGGGTCCGCCGGACCCGCGGCGACCGCCGCCAGCACCACGTCGCGTACGCTGCCATCGAAGTGCTGCCGCCACGCGGCGCTCACAGCTCCCGTCGGCCCCCGAGCCAGGCTCACTCGGCAGCAGGGACACACTTTGCCCCAGAGGCGGACATTGCGGGCCCAAGTGCGGCCGAAGTCGCTCGACACGGCCGCGTAGATCGTCGCGTCCGGCTCACCGCCGGGTGGCTCGACGCCCCCTGCCGCGGCCAGCTCCTCCTGGGTATGTCGCTCGTCGAGCCACGCGACGAGGAGTCCCGAGTCCCCCTGCCACGCCGCGCCGTGAAACTGATGACTCACCGGCGCGGCCGAGGCCGAATCGTCGTTCAGAGTGATCGGCCGAGACCAGGTCGCGCCGCCGTCGGTGGAGCGCGCCAGCCGCAGCGTGGTGGCCGGCCACTTGCGGCCCGCGACGGGAATGCTTTGGGGCCAGGCTATCGCGACCCGGCCGCCGGGCGCAACGACGAGGCGTGGGGAAGATTCGCCGTGCGGATGAACCTCGTTCGGGGTCCCTGGTCCGCCTGCGACCACGGCCGGAGCCGACCAGGAAGCACCGCCGTCGCGGGAGCGTGCGACGTAGAGCGTCCAGACCTCGCCGGCGCCTGCGATCCACCCCAACAGGAGATTTCCCGAGCGAGGCTCGACCGCAAGCGCCGGATCGGCGGACTGGTGGTCACGATCGATGGGAAGCAACAGCGGCTCGGTCTCGAGCTCGGCGCGGCAGCCGGCGGCAGCGATCGCGACCGCCGCCGTCGCAAGCCGGACGGACCATTTACCCAGGGCCGCGCTCATCGGTTCACCTTGAGGCCGGCGTAGATCGAGCGACCGTCGGCCGGCTCCAGGTACTGCCGTGCCGCATTGTCGACCTGCACCGTCGCCGCGTACTGCGTGTTCGTCAGGTTCCGGCCCTCAGCGAACAGCGTCACGCCCGCGCGCGAGAGAGCCCACTCCGACCGGAGGCCGAGAGTGGCCCAGGCGCGGTTGCGATCGGTATTGGCGCTGTTCACGAA
>DASSUE010000318.1:0-8690 GCA_035707305.1 Gemmatimonadales bacterium | reverse complement strand
GCTGGGCGCGATCCATCGGTTCAACCTTGCTGCGGGCTTGTACATCGTCCGGCGCATCTCGAGCGGGCGGAATACTTCCGACGAGGCGACGTCGGCCAGCGAACGGCCGGCGACCTTCTCCACCACCAGGCCGAGGAGCATGGCGTTCAGGTCGCTGTATACCGCGGGGTCGCCCGGCGTGTGTTGGAGCGGCTCACGATAGAGAAGACCGATGGCCGCGCGACGAGTGCGGGCCCGCCGGTACAGCGGCTTATATGGCGGGAGTCCGCTGGTATGGTCGAGCAGCATGCGGACGGTGACCTGTCGCTTCCCGGCGCCCTGGAACCGCGGAAGGTAGCGCACCACCGCGGAGTCGAGCGCGAGCCGCCCGGCGTCGGCGAGCCGCATGGCTGCGCTCGCGGTCGCGACGACTTTGGTGAGCGAGGCGATGTCCCAGATGGTCGAATCCGGGTCGGGAGCGTCGGCAGCGGAGCTCCAGGTCAGGCGGCCGTATCCCCGGGCGTAGATCAAACTGTCGCGTCGACCGGCGACGACGACGGCCCCCGGATAGAGGCCGGCGTCGATGCCCTCCTGCACGGCGGCATCCACCGCGGCGAACTGCTGGTTTTCGGCAGGCTGGCCGGTGAGTAGGGCCACCTGCAGGAGCGCCACGATCAGGGTGTATCCAGGTCTTTCACCGACCCGGTGGGCAAGCGGTAGAGCACTGTTGCCGTCCGGATGTCCCGATCGGACAGCCGGGTGGTGCGGGTCGAGGGAAACATGACGTCGGCGGTGTCAGCCGAGTGCGGCAACCCGATGGCGTGACCCGTCTCATGCAGTGCCACCGCCAAAAGAGCATTGTCCCCCAGCGTCGCGCCCGTGTTGGTACGGAGTGCCAGCGAGAGCGTTGCCCGCCGAACCCGTCCCAGCTGGTCCCAGGTCAGGTCGGTCTGACCTGCCCGATCGAACTCGAAACGGTCGATCCAGCGCACCACGATATCCGCGTGGGTCGTGTCCGCCACCTCGACGAACTCGACGCCTACCGCAGCATCGGTCCACCGGGCCAGGGCCTGGCGCATGAGCTCTGCCAGGCGGGACGAGTAGTCGGGCGGGCCGCCCTCGACGATGGCCACGGACAGTGGCTGACGGTTTCGGTCGGGCCAGCGCCGGACGACAGAGTCGGTGGTGGCCACCAAAGAGTCCAGGTAGGTCTCGCCGGTCGCCTGCGCCAGCTGCTGGCGAATGGCCAGCCGGGCCAGACGGTCCAGGGTGGGGGTACGTGATTCGGCCACACCCGCGGCGAGTGTTGCCGGAGGGGGAACCGGCCGCAGGGGCCGGGCGGCGACCGCGCCCGGCTCCGCTATGGAGTCCGCCGGCCGCGCCGCGCTGAGGGTCGTGGATTCCATCCGCGATACGCGGTCCACGAGAACCAGCCCGACGAGCAGGCACGTGACGAGCGGTAGAAGCAGTCGTTTCATCGCGGTCCCGGAAATATGCGCTGGCGCGTCGAGCCCCCGCCAGCGTGCGCTGGCGCCAGGTTCCCAACGCTTCTAACATTTCGGCCGCCGCGCGCGGGATCACCGGCCCGGCTTTCGGAGGCGACCACTGAGTCTGCTGGAATTCTCCGCCCGGGCGCTGGTGCGCTGGCGCTGGGTAGTCGTAGCCGTGTGGGCCGTTGCGGGCGCAGTCGCCGCCGTCCAGGCCCGACATACCACCCGCCTTCTCGATGTCCGCGGTGGCAGCACCCGGCCGACCGAGGCATCCCGCGCTGATCGCCTGCTCAACCGGCGTTTCGAGAGCCCAGTCAGCGAGTTTTTCGCCGTTACGCTATCCGGGCCAGCAGCATTCGACACCCCACCTGCAAAACTCGTTCTCGATAGCCTGGCTGGACGTCTCAGGGCCCTATCGTACGTCCGCGGCGTGATTTCGTACAGCTCCACGGGTGACACGGCATTCGTAAGTCGCGACCGCCGCACGACGTTGCTGGTGGTCGCGCTTCGCACCGACAGCGGAGGCACGGCGGCGGGCCTGGTCGAGCCGGTTCGGGAGCACATTCGCACCGCGCTTGCCATAGTCCCGGAGGGGGCCCGCTATCGGGCATACGTCACCGGGCGGGCGCCGCTCGACTTTGACGTGCGGGCGGTGACGGCCAGGGACACGCGCGAAGGCGAGCGCATGTTGCTTCCCGTGACGCTCGTCGTCCTGATCCTGGCGTTCGGCGCGCTGGTAGCCGCCGGGTTGCCGCTCGTGATCGGCTTTCTCGCGATCGCGGTGTCGCTCGCGATCGTCGGGCTGCTCACCCACGTCACGCCGATGTCGGTGCTGGTGCTCAACATGACGACGATGATCGGGCTTGGCGTCGGCATCGACTACTCGCTGCTCGTCGTCACCCGGTTTCGGGAGGAGCTGAGCCGCGGCCGGCGACGGCGCGAGGCAGCGGTGAACACCATCATGACGGCGGGAGCCGCCGTCGTCACGTCGGGACTGACCGTCGTGGTAGGCTTTGGCGCGCTGCTGTTCACCCCTCTGGTCGAGACCCGAAGCGTGGGCATCGGCGGGCTCGTCGTCGTCGCCGTGGCGGTGCTGCTCTCCACCACCCTGCTCCCCGCCCTGCTCGCCCTGCTCGGCCGCACCATCGACCGGCCGCGCTCGCTGGCCCGCTGGCTCGCGTGGTACCACCGCCCGCAGGTGTGGGAGCGCTGGGCGCGATCGCTGAGCCGGCATCCCTGGCGAGCCGTCACCCTCGGCGGACTGGCCATCGGGCTCCTCACGGCGCCGGTTTTCTGGATCCGGATCGGCTTGCCGTCGCGGAACTGGTGGCCCAAGAACACGGAGGCGGGCCAGGGGCTTCAGGTCCTGCAGGACATGGGCGTTGTGGGCGTGATCCAGCCGATCCGCCTCCTGGTGGAAGTGCCGGAAGGTCGTCGCATCACGGAGACCGCCGCGCTGCGCGGGCTCCGCACGCTGTCCGATTCGCTGCGGGCGGATCCACGGGTTCGAGAAGTCAGGAGTCTGGTGGACGTTCGTCCAGGCACTCCGCTGCTGGGATATTCCGTGCTGTACAGCGACCTCGCCGAGGCCCGGAAGGAGCTGGGCGAGTTTCTCGACGCCTACCTCAGCACCGATCGCCGCGCGACGCTGCTCGACGTGATCATCGCCGATACGACATCGCTCACAACGGCGATGGACGTCGTGCGCCACGCACGGTCGCTTCGAGAGCACCCGACGCGATCCACCCGCGATTTCACGATCCTGGTCGGCGGGTACGCGGCAGCGAGCCTGGACTTTCAGATCGATCTGCTGGGGCGGTTTCCGCTGATGGTAGGGCTGATTCTGGCGGCGACGGCGGTCATGCTCGCGATCGCGTTCCGCTCCATCCTGGTTCCGCTCAAGGCCATTGTCATGAACACCTTGTCGGTCAGCGCGACCTTCGGGCTGATCGTCCTCGTATTCCAGGACGGAATCGGCGCGGAGCTCTTCGGCCTGGACGGTCCGGTGTCGGCAATCTTCGTCGCGGTGCCCGTCTTGGTGTTCGCCGTCGTGTTCGGGCTCAGCATGGACTACGAGGTGTTTCTCTTGAGCCGGATCAAGGAGGCGTTCGACCGGACCGGGCGGAACGACGACGCGGTGCTCGAAGGTTTGAGCGCCACGGCGTCGGTGATCACGTCCGCGGCGCTGATCATGATCCTGGTGTTCGGGGTATTCGCGTTCGCGCGCGTACTGCTGATGCAGTTCCTGGGGTTTGGACTGGCGGTGGCGGTGCTCCTCGACGCCACGATCATCCGAATGGTGCTCGTGCCGGCGTTCATGCATCTCATGGGCGAATGGAACTGGTGGCCGGGAGCGAAAGGGACCAGCGATAAGCAATGAGGACAGGTACAAGTACGAGCTGATTCGATGATTGCCCAGACTTGTGCTCGTACTGGTACTCGTTACTCGTACTCGTTCTATCGCTTCGCGTCCAGCCAGTTCGGGCCCACACCTAGGTCGACGACCAGCGGCACCGTGAGCGTCACCACCGTCTCCATCTCCCGCCGCACCAGCTCCCGCACGACCTCGACCTCGGCGGTGGGAACCTCGAAGACCAGCTCGTCGTGCACCTGGAGCAACATTCGGGTTCCGAGGCCTCGGGTCCTGATTTCGCGATGGATGGCGATCATGGCGAGCTTGATGAGGTCGGCCGCCGAGCCTTGAAGCGGCGAGTTCTGGGCATTCCGCTCGCCGTACGCCCTCATGTTGAAGTTCTTGTCCCGGATTTCAGGGATGTAGCGGCGCCGCTTGAACAGGGTCTCGACATATCCCTGCTCCCGCGCCAGCCTGATCTGGCGGTCGAGGAAGGCTCGCACCCCCGAGAACCGCTCGAAATATCTAGCGATGAACTGCTTGGCCTCGTCCTGGGCGATTCCGAGCTGGCGAGACAGTGCAAAGGCGCCCTGACCGTAGATCGTCGCGAAATTGATTGTCTTGGCCCGGGCGCGCATCTCCGCGGTGACGCGATCCGCCGGGAGGTTGAAGATCAGCGCGGCGGTCTGCCGGTGGATATCGCCTCCCTGGGTGAACGCCTCGATGAACGCCGGATCGTCCGAGAGATGCGCCATCAAGCGGAGCTCGATCTGAGAGTAGTCCGCAACGACGAACACCGCGCCGGGTCCGGGAACGAACCCGCGACGAATCGCCTCCCCACGCGCCGTCCGCACCGGGATGTTCTGGAGATTGGGATCGGACGACGACAGGCGGCCGGTCGCGGCACCAGTCTGGTTAAAGGTGGTGTGGATGCGCCCGGTAGCCGGGTTGATGGCCACCGGCAGGGCATCGACATATGTGCCCTTGAGCTTCTGGAGCTCTCGATACTCGAGGATGAGGCGCGGCAGCTCGTGTCCCATCGCGGCGAGTTGCTCGAGCACGTCGGCGTCGGTGGACGGACCCGTCTTGGTCTTCTTCAGCACCGGCAGCTGCTGCTGCTCGAACAGCACGCTCGCGAGCTGGCGCGGTGAATTGAGGTTCAAGTCGACCCCAGCCACCCGCGCGATCTCGGCATCGAGCCGCATGAGATCCGCGCCGAGCTCGCTGGAGAGTTGGGTGAACAGCCCTCGATCGACGGCGATCCCCTGCCACTCCATGTCCACCAGCACGGGCACCAGCGGCATCTCTAGGTCGCGGAGCAGCGGCTCGATCGCCATGTCGGCCAGCCCGGGGGCGAAGAAGCGATGCAGCTCCAGCACCGTCGCGGCGCCGCTTCCCGCGTAGGCAGCCGCCCGCTCGACCGGTAGCTCCGCGAACGCCACTTCCGTCCTCCCCTTCCCCACGATATCCGCGTACGTCTGCATCGGCCGCCCGAGATGCTCGAGCGAGAGCGTGTCGATCGCGTGCGACCGACGCCCGGGATCGACCACGAAGCTCGCGAGCATGGAGTCGAACGCGGCGCCGGCAAGCTCGACGCCCGCGCCGCGCAGCACCTGCCAGTCGAACTTGAGATCGTGGGCCGCCTTGGGCACGGCGGGATCCCGCAGAAGCGCGGCGATTGGGGCGGCATCGAACGAGTCGAGCGGAGGCAGGTTTCGCACCGGCGAGGGCGCGGCCAGCTCGCCGACCGAGGGGCGATGCCCAAACGGGAGGTACCACACCTCGGTCGGGCTCGCCGCCAGCGCGAGCCCGACCAGCCGCGCGCCTCTGGGCGCCACAGCGTCGGTCTCGGTATCGAGCGCAACCAGTGGGGCGTCGCGCAAGCGCTCGACGAGCGCGGGCAGGTCAGCGGGGTCGTCCACCACGGTGACCGTCGGTCCGGCGTCGGACAGGGCGAGCCAGTCGTCAGCGGTGGGAACCTCCGCCACGCCGGCGACGACGCCGGTCACGGCCGCGACATCGCCGCCATCTCCTGTTCCTTCGGCGGCGATCGCCGCGACGGCCACCTGGTCGTCCGGCTTCCCCACGGCGCTGCCGCCGGCCGCGGTCACTCGCCGCACCAGCGAGAAGAACTCCAACTCGCTGAGAACCTCGGCGAGGCGGGCACGGTCCGGGGCCTGGACGGCGAACCGCGGGAGGTCGAGCTCGACCGGCACGTTGCGGAGGATCGTCACCAGCTCACGGGACAGCCGGGCATTGTCCGCCTGCTCCAGCAGCGCCTCCCGAGCCCGCTTCGCCGTGACTTCGCTCGCGCGCGCGAGCAACGAGTCCAGGTCCCCGAATTCGGCGAGGAGCTTCTGCGCTCCCTTCTCGCCGATGCCCCGCACGCCGGGCACATTGTCCGACGAATCACCCACCAGCGCCAGGAAATCCACCACCCGCTCCGGTGGAACGCCGAGGCGCTCGGAGGCGTTGCCCTGGTCGACCCAGTGCTCGTCGACCGCCGCGGGACCGCCCCGACCGGGGTTGAGCAACGCGATCCCCGGCCGGATCAGCTGATAGAAATCCTTGTCGCCGGAGACGATGACGGCCTGAAGACCGGAATCGGCGGCCTGGTTCGCGAGGGTGCCGATGACGTCGTCCGCTTCATAGCCGCGGACAGTGACCACGGGCACCCGAAAGGCCTCCAACAGCTGGCAGCTCCGCTCCACCGCGCGATCGAAGTCGGCCTGCAGCTCGAGGTCAAGTTTTTCGCGGGTGGATTTGTAGGCTTCGTAGCGCTGCTCCCGAAACGAGCTGCCCGCGTCATGCACCCAGGCGATGTAGTCGGGCCGGTATTTCTCCTCGAGGCGAAGCAGGAAGTTGGCCACGCCCCACGCCGCCGACGTATTCTCCCCCCGCGAGGTGCGGAGGGGGCGCGAGATCATCGCGAAGAAGGCGCGATACAGGAGCGCGTACCCGTCGACCAGGAACAGGCGCGGCGGCTGATGGTGCGGCATCCCTGCAAGATAGGCGAGAGGCCCGGCTACCTCCCGCCCCGGCGCAGCCGCGACAGCAGCCGCTCGTACTCGGCACGCGACTGGGTGCTGAGCCGGTAGCGGCCGAAGCCCGACTCGTCCACGAAGAAGAGCGCCAGCCGGTAGTTGTTGTAGGTCCAGCGGATGATGCGCGACTGCGGCCCGGGATTGGCCTCGGTGATTTCGTCGGGTGGGCCGATCGTGATGAACACTTCTCCCCGCTCGGTCCGCCAGCCTGGCACGCCTTCGTCCTTGATCTGGGCGTTCGCGGTGGCCACGCGGGTGAAGTACTCATCGAGCTGCTCGTTCTGCGGTGTCTTGGGATTGGGATCGGTACTGCGCCAGAACTCGCGCCACAGCCGGCTCTGATCGGCCGGCGCGGCCTTGCGCAACGAGTCGAGCCAGGGATTGGGCCCGTAATAGCGCAGCAACGCGATCATCTGTTCATAGCTCGTCACCAGCCACGCCGGTGTGAACGAAACCAACGCGGTAGTCTGGCGCGCCTCGGGGCCGGCTCCCACCACCACGTGCATTTCCCCGAGCACCAGGCTGTCGGGCGCAAGCCGAATGACCTGACTCTCGACCGGCCGACCGCCCCGGAATCGGAGCGAGTCGCGGTAGATCACGCTGTCCTTGTCGTTGCGAACCTCGAACGGCAAGGTGCGCGGGCCGGGAAACGCATAGCCCTCGATGTACGCGAGCACGGTGTCGCCGCCGAAGCCCGCCGTTCCCCGAGGATTCACGACGAGATTCAGCGCGTCCTCGGGACGTCCCCTGCCCTGCGCCTGATATGTCAGGATCGGATCAGTGGTTGTGCCAGGAGCAAACGTTGGCACCGCATACTCCCCCTCCGCCCGGCCCTCGAGACCGGACGACACGTCGCGGACCGCCACCGAGACCTGAGCTTTTCCGGGGATCAGCCGGAACGTCTGTTGAAACAGCACGCTCTCGTCGGTGCGGGACGTCTCCTGCAAGGTGGCAACCCGCACTATTTCCTCCCGCCCGACCTCGACGGGCGCGCCGGCCACGGGCTTGACGCTCACGTCCACCCGGTAGCGCGCGACGTACGCGGACGGCTCCCGCTCGAATGTGAGCGAGCGATTCTCCAGCGAGAGCGCCAGCACGGCGACCGTGGTGTCGGCCGGTCCATCGACGAACACCATGCTGCCGACGAAGGGAAGCGGATCGCCGGACGCCAGCCGGCCGACGCGCCGGAATACTGCCGCCGTAACGCCGGGGACCTGCGATTCGTCGGCCGCCGGCGAGGGCGAGTCTGGTGCCCCACCCCGCGCCCGTCCGCCGCCGCCGCACCCGAGCCCGACGAGAGCCGCGATTCCCACCAGCGCGAGCCGGCGCATGCGAACCTCCTCCACAAAGGTGCGCGGCCCGCCGGAATGACGGTCCATGCGATCCGCGGCCGAGTCTAGTGGCGGCACGGGATGAGCGTCAAGCAGCCTCAGCACAACCCGCTCCTTCGTCGCTTGCTCCCCGGATTGAGCCGGAGTAGCTTGGCGGCATCATGGCTCCGGACAATCTCGTCGGCCGCACCGTGGCGGGCTACCGTCTCGTCCAGCACGTCGGCGAGGGCGGGACTGCAAGCGTGTACCGCGCTGAGCACCCCGAGCTCGGGCAGGTCGCCTTCAAAGTGCTCATCCCGCGGCTCGCCTCCGATCCGGTGGCCGTGAAGCGCTTCCTGCGTGAGGCCGAGTTCGGCGAACGGCTCAATCATCCCAACATGGTACGTACGTACTCCTACGGCGCGGCGGATGGGGTGCAGTACCTCGCGCTGGAATGGGCCGAGGGCGAGCCCCTCGCCACGTTTCTCACCCGCTCCGGAAATCTGGCGGCTCC
>DASSUE010000317.1:0-5414 GCA_035707305.1 Gemmatimonadales bacterium | reverse complement strand
AAGCGCCCCACGCCCGGCATTCCCCAGGAGCAATCGAAATCCCGCAGCTGCTCGATCCGCGCGCGGTCGGCATCGTTGCTCATCAGCTTGAGAGCGATCGCCTTGGTCTGCTCCGGGGTCAGGCGCTGCTTGGTGAGCGGGACCAGCTTGCCGTTGATGCGGGCTCGGAACACATCGCCCGCCTTCATATGAAGATCGGACGCGCCCCGCTCGACAGCCGCCCTGATGATCTTTTCCATGGCTTCACCCGGTCGGGGTGGTCGCGCGTGCCACAGGGAAGAAGCCCATCCGGTCCTTGACCTCCCGCAGCGTTTCGCGCGCCAGCACCCGCGCCTTGTCGGCGCCGGCCGCGAGCAGATCGTCCACCCGGTACGGCTCCGCGGCCAGCGCGGCGGCACGCTTTCGGATGGGGGCGAAGGCGGCCGCCATGTTGGTGGCTAGTTCGCGCTTGCAGTCGAGACATCCCCACTTGGCGCCGCGGCAGTTCTCCGCTACCGTCGCGACGGTGGCCGGGGGAGAGAAGCTCCGGTGCAGCGTAAAGATGTTGCAGATCTCGGGATTGCCGGGATCCTTCTTCGTCACCCGCGCGGGGTCGGTAACCGCCGGCCGGAGCTTTTGCCAGATCTCATCCGGTGAATCGAGGATCCCGATCGTGTTGCCCAGGCTCTTCGACATCTTGGCCTGGCCGTCGAGGCCGAGGATCCGCTTCGCCTCGGTGAGCAACGGCTTCGGCTCCGCGAAGAACGGGTGATCGCCACCGAATTCGGCGTTCCAGCGCCGGGCAATCTCGCGGGCCAGCTCCAGGTGCTGAACCTGATCCTCACCCACCGGCACGAGGTCGGCGCGGTAGAGGAGGATGTCGGCGGCCATCAGGATGGGATAGTTGAGCAGCCCGGCTGGAACGCTTTCCACTCGCTGCGCTTTATCTTTGAACTGCGTCATCCGTTCGAGCTCGCCCAGCGGCGCCACCGCGTTGAGCAGCCACATGAGCTCGGCATGCTCCGGTACGTGGGACTGCACGAACAGAATCGCCCGCTCCGGATCGATGCCCGACGCGATCAGTCCGATTGCCATCTCCCGGGTTCGCCGCGTGAGCGAGTCGGTGTCGTACTTTCCCGTGATGGCGTGCAGGTCCACGATGCAGTACAGGCACTCGTACGACTCCTGGAGGCGCACCCAGTTCTGCACCGCCCCCAGGTAGTTGCCGATGTGTAGCTCGCCGGACGGTTGGATACCGGAGAAGATGCGGGGCATCACCAAACGTACCGCACCGGTTCGAGAGTCGCAAGATGCTGTCCTCATTAGACTTACTACATCTTGCCCGCACCGCTGCCGCTCGCGCCGCCGGGTTCGTGCGGTCGGTGGAGCGGCCCACCGATCCGTCCGGCTGGTACGCCAAGGCCAGTCGCGATTTCGTGACCGACGTAGACCGGACGGCGGAGCGGATGATCACCGAGACACTGCTGGCGGGCGATCCACGTGCGTCCATCGTCGGCGAGGAGCTGACCCCCGGCATCACCACCAAGGGGCTGGTGTGGATCGTAGATCCACTCGACGGCACCACGAACTTTCTTCACGCCTATCCCGCGTACGCTGTGTCGATCGCGGCGGCGGTGGATGGAGAGCTGCTGGTCGGTGTGGTGCACCACGTGCCGCGTGACGAGGTGTACTGGGCGACCCGCGCCGGAGGCGCGTGGTGCGGCGAGCGCCGGCTGCACGTCTCGCCCATCGCCAACCCCGATCACGCGCTCATCGGCACGGGATATCCGTTCAGGGATCTGGCGCAATTGGAGGAGTATCAGGTGCAGTTCGCGCGCGTCGCTGCCCGCACCACCGGTATCCGGCGCGCGGGATCCGCGGCGCTCGACCTGGCCGACGTCGCCGCCGGCCGGTTCGAGGGATTCTGGGAGCAGCGGCTGTCGGCGTGGGACATCGCGGCCGGCATGTTGCTCGTTCGCGAGGCCGGCGGGCGGGTCACCGACGACGAGGGCCGCGACCTGGGGATCGAGCATGCGGCGGTGGTCGCCGGCAATCCTTCGATTCACTCCTGGCTTCTGGAAACGCTGCATGTCAGGGCCTGATGCATCCGCGCCGCTGCGCGAATGGTCCGACGCGCTGGCTCGGCGGAGCGCCACGCCGGCGGGTGGGTCCGCCGCCGCCATCGCGGCCAGCCTCGCGGCGTCGCTGGTGGCCATGGTGGGGGGACTGACTGCCAGCCGCGCCAGCTACGCTGAAACCCGCCCCGAAAGCGAGGCGGCGGCGGAGCGCGGAGAGGTGCTCCGACGGCGGCTGCTGGCCCTCGCCGAAGAGGACGCCCAAACTTTCCAGGACGTGCTCGATGCGCTGGCGCTTCCCCGCACGTCCGAGGAGGCGATTTCCAGGCGCAATGCCGTCCGGGACGACGCGCTCAAGGCGGCCGCCGCGGTGCAGTACGAGCTGCTCCTCCTGGCGGGAGAGACAGTGGATCTGGCGGAATCCCTGGTCCACCGCGGGCTGCGCAGCGCGGTCGGCGATGCCGGAGCGGCGCTCTTCCTCGCGGCCGCCGGGGCCCGCGCGGCGTACTGGGCCATCCGCAGCAACCTCCGGCGCCTCCACGATGATCCGGAGGCCGAGCGGATGGCCGACGCGGCACTGGAGCGGCTGGAGCTGATCGAAGGAGCGGAAACGCGGGTGCGAATGAGGCTGGCGCAACAGCTGTGAGCGATGGCCATCCGGCCATCTGCATCAGGCCGTCGTTAAGATCCTGGGCCCGTTCGCGGTCACCGCCACCGTATGCTCGAAATGGGCCGCGAGGCTGCCGTCGGCCGTGACCACGGTCCACTTGTCACCCAGGGTTCGGGTCGCCGGCGCGCCCAGCGTGATCATGGGCTCGATCGCAAGCGTCATGCCCTCGAGCAGCCGGGCTCCCCGCTTGGGCGACCCGTAATTCGGGATCTGCGGCTCCTCGTGGAACCGCGTGCCGATCCCGTGCCCCACCAGCTCGCGCACCACCCCGAACCCGGCGTCCTCCGCCACGGTCTGGACCGCGTGCCCGATGTCGCCGACGTGATTTCCCACCCGCGCCTGCGCGACGCCGGCGGCAAGGCAGCGCTCGGTCACGTCGAGCAACCGCTGTGCCTCCGCGTCGATCGGAGCTACGGGAATCGTCGTGGCTGCGTCGGCGTGAAGCCCCTCAAGTTGAACCCCGACGTCGACGCTCACGATGCTGCCCGCGGCGAGCTGTCGCTTCTTCGATGGAATGCCGTGCACGATCTCCTGATCGATCGAGACGCAGAGCGTCTTGGGAAAACCGTAGAGTCCCTTGAACGACGGCGTCGCGCCTTCGTGCCCGCGGATGAACGACTCGGCGGCCGCGTCGAGCTCCTCGGTCGTGATGCCGGGCCGAATCAGCTGACGCATGAGCGCATGCACCCCGGCGACGATCCGGCCGGCGCGGGCCATGATCTCGATTTCCCGGAGCGACTTGATGGTGATCACTTGCCGTTGAGCGCTCGCTTGACCCGGCGGGCGACTTCCTCCACTGGGCCCACCGCCGGCACCCGCCGCACCAGATTCCGCCGCTCGTACCAGGCCAGCACGGGCGCCGTCTGCTCGCGATACGCCCGGAGCCGCGTCGCCACCGCGGACGGATCGTCGTCGGCGCGGCCCTCGATGGCACGACGCTTGTCGAGTCGCGACAGAATCTCGCCGTCGGTCACGTCGAAGAACAGCACCGCGTCCAGCGACCGGCCCCGCTCGGCGAGCAGGCGGTCCACTCCCTCCGCCTGCGGAACGGTGCGCACGACGCCGTCCAGCACCACGCCCCGGGCAGCCTCGGGCCGCGCCAGCTCCTCCCGCACGACCCCGAGAATGATGTCGTCGCCGACCAGATGGCCGGCTTCCATGACCGCCTTGGCCTGAAGACCCAGCGGCGTGCCGCGCTTCACCGCGTCCCGGAGCAGGTCGCCGGTGGCAAACTTGGGGATGCCTAGCGCCTTTGCGAGCACGGCGCCCTGGGTGCCCTTCCCCGCCCCTGGCGGGCCCATCAGCAGGATATCCACGTGGATCCCCTTGTCGAGGCGGAGCGCCAAGAGCTATGGGCTATGGGCCGCTCGACACGTCCGGCGCAGCCCATAGCCCATCGCCCATAGCGCACGGCCGCCGGTGGTTACATGAACCTCTGTTGCCGCCCCCGGAACTTGACCCTTCCCGTCTTCATGAACCCATCGTACTTGCGCAGGGTTCGGTGCTGCTCAACCTGAGCGATCGTGTCCAACAGCACCCCCACCACGATCAACACCGACGTCCCGCCAAACTGGGTCTGGATGTTGAACTGGCGGGACACGATGACGGGGAGCAGCGCCACGAACGCGAGGAACAACGACCCCGGCAGCGTGATCCGCGAAAGGACGGCGTCGATGTAGTCGGCGGTGCTGGCTCCCGGCTTCACCCCGGGGATGAACGCCCCCTGCTTCTTCAGATTCTCGGCCAGGTCGACCGAGTTGAAGATGATCGACGTGTAGAAGTAGCTGAAGACGATGATCAGGACCGCGAACACGATGTCGTACGGCCAGTCCCCCGGGGTGAAGAACGCCGCGAAGTCCTGCAGCACCGCGTTCTGGGTGAAGCTCGCCAACGTGCCCGGCACGATGATGATCGTCTGGGCGAAGATGATCGGCATCACCCCCGCGGTGATCAGGCGGATCGGTATGAATGACTTCTGGCCCTCGCGGATGCGGCCGCGACCCATCACCTTCCGGGGAATCTGGATCGGAATCCGGCGCGCGGCGATCGTCATCCCGACCACCGCGGCGATCACGCCCAGCGTGATGGCAAGGAAGATCGTCGCACCCAGGACGGTCACGGCGCCGGTCCGGATGAATTCGATCAGCTGGATAGTGGAGGGCCAGAGCCGCTCGAGGATCGAGAAGGTGATCAGCAGGCTCATGCCGTTCCCGATCCCGCGCTCGGTGATCTGCTCACCCAGCCACATCACGAAGATCGCGCCGGCAGTGAGCGTGACCACCATGATCAAACGAGACGCGAAGCCGGGATTGGCGACGGCGCCGGGGATCGCCTCGGTGAACAGAGCGAACGTGTAGGCCTGGGAGAGGGAGATCAGGACCGTGAGGTAGCGGGTCCACTGGGTGATCCTCTTCTTGCCCTCCTCGTCCTTCTGCATCTTGCCCACCGACGGTGCGACGCCGCCGAGGAGCTGGAAGATGATGGACGCGGAGATGTACGGCATGATCCCCAGTGCGAAGACCGTCGCGCGGGAGAGGCCGCCGCCCAGCGTATCGTAGAGCCCGAAGAAGCCGGCTGCGCCCGAGTTCCGGATGTAGTCGGCGAGCGCGGTGACGTTGACGCCGGGCGCGGCGATATGCGCGCCGATCCGGTAGATGAGCAGCACGAGCCCGGTGAACAGCAGCTTGTCC
>DASSUE010000316.1:0-15804 GCA_035707305.1 Gemmatimonadales bacterium | reverse complement strand
GTTCCCGCCCACCGATACGATGCCGGCTCTGCCGCCTCCGGAGACCGCCGTCATTGTGGACGTGAGGATAGGAGATCCCGCGCAGGAGCGGGGCCTGGCCGCTGGATTCGACATGCTCGAGAAGCCGCTCGACGACCGCGGGGCGCCCGAGCCGGAGAAGCCGTCGGCGGGGTGGGACCGCCTCCTGCCGGGGCTCAACGTCCTGAGCCGAGAGCTCGCGCTGGGTGTCGGGCACCTCGCCGTGCGTATCGCGCTCCAGACGCCGGTGGTTTCCGACGCGCAGGCACTCGCGCTCGCGAACAAGATCCGGGGGCACGTCCCCGAACTGCCATTTCGATCCGAGATTCCCGAAGGGATGCTGCGCGCGAAGGGGCCGAAAGCCGGCCACGACCCGTGCAGTCTGGTGACCGCCGCCGAGGCGGAGGCCGTGCTCGGCAAGCTGGTGGTGCAGCCGTACCGCGCGCAGGAGGGTACGTACCTCGCGCATGGGAATGGTCCGAGCTGCGCCTACTGCACGGCAGGCCACCGGGCCCTGATCCTCACGCCGACGTGGGACTATGGCGGGATGGAGGTGGAGGCGATCCGGGGCGTCGGCGAACTGATCGGCCAGGTCGCGCCGTCGCTGCTCGAGAGCCCGGCGGACACGCTCGACGAGGTGTGGGAAGAGGTCGGCGGCGACGCCACGACGGGCGAGCTTCACTTCCTCCAGGGCGAGCAGCTCCTGAAGGTCGGCTACACGGCCTCATCCACTGACGAGAAGGGCGCGGTTCGTCTCGCGCGGCTCGCGATGCCGCGTCTCACCGCGGAGCCTGCGGGTGGATCCCGCTGACCATGCCGCGCGGGAGGCGTCGAGTCGGTCGCGGCTCGAACGCTGCGCTCGTGAGGGAAACGCGGTCGGAGGCGGGCGTTCTCAGTGCAGCCTTCGACGGCCACGACACTCCATCGGGGAGCATCATGCCCACGCTGTGATCGAGCCTCGCGAACGCTCCGCACCGGCCTGCTCCCTCGGCCCGGCCGACCGCGAGACCTTCTTTCGCCGCGCAGGCGCGCAACCGCCGCGCCGCCTGGCGCCTCGCCGCGCTCGCCGGCCTCGGCGTGGCGCTGATGGGTGTGCCGATGAGCGCGGTGATCTCGCCGCTGGTATACGCCGCGATCATCATCGTCAACGACGTCGTCAGCCTCGTTCTTCCGAGCTTTGACCTCGTCCCGCTGCTCGCGTACTTCGACCGGCAGCCGGGGGCGGCGCCGCTCCCCGACGCCGTGGTCGCGGCAATCGCCATAGTGGCCCTCGTGCTCCCCGGCTCGCTCGCGATGCTCCTCGCCTGGATCGGCGCGCGCGCCCTCTTCGTCGGCCCCGGCGAGGAGCGCCTGCTCCGCGGGCTCGGCGCCCGCCCGCCGCGTCTCGAGGACCTCGAGGAGCGCCAGCTCCAGAACCTGGTGGAGGAGATGGGTATCGCCGCGGGTGTCCGCCCGCCGCGGGTCGCCATCCTCGATGGCCGAGTGGCGAACGCTGGTGCCGTCGGCGCCTCGCCCGACGACGCCACGCTGGTGGTGAGCCGGCGGCTGCTCGACGAGTTGGACCGCGACGAGAGCCAGGGCGTTGTCGCGCAGCTCGTCGCATCCGTCGGCAACGGCGACCTCCGCGCCGCGCTCGCCATCATCTCGATGCATCGCGCCTTCGGCCTCGTGAGGGCGGTGCTCGGCGCGCCGTTCGGCCCGAATGCCCGCCCGACGCTGCTCCGCTTCGTGCACCTCGGCCTCCGGCGCGGCAAGGCGGACCCCGGCGAGCTGGAGGAGCTCGATGCCATGCTTGCGACGATGGCGGACGGCGCCGATGGCGACATCGACCCGAGCCGGAAGACGACCCTCCTCGATGTCCTGCGACTCCCCTTCCTGATGGCGCAGACGGCGTTCTGGATGTGCCGGCTGGCCTTCGTGAGCTTCGTGGTTGGACCGCTCCTCGCGCTTGCCTGGCGCTCCCGCCGCTACCTCGCCGACGCCACGGCGGTGCAGCTCACCCGCAACGCCGATGGGGTGGCGCGGGGACTCCGCGCGCTCGCCGTACGCGGCGGCGGGATCCCCGGGGGGAACTGGGCGGCCCCGCTGTTCGTAATCGGCCCCGCGAGGGGGCCGGCAAGCGGCTTTAAGGCGACGACTTCGGCTTCGTGAGCTTCAGCCCGCCGACGCCGCGGCGACTCGAGCGGCTGCGGCGCCAGGGCGCGACGGTGGAGCCGCTCAAGGAAGGGAGGCTGATCGGCCCTGTGGCGCGCGTGATCCTCACCGCGGGCGTGCTCCTCATGGGCACCGCCATCCTCGGCTGCGCCCTCGCCCTCACCGGCGTCGCGCTGGTGATCGACATGCTGATCCTGACGCCCGTGGTCGCCATAGTGCACGGCCTATTGCGATGACCCCGCCCGCCGCGCCCAACACCATACCCGGAGAGAGCGATGGACACGATCATCCCGCCGTCCCTGGCAGCCACGACCACCCTCACCCAGGACCGGACCGTCGCGATCGTCAGCTACATCACCATCGTGGGCCTCATCGTGGCAATCGTCATGCACATGAACAGCAGGACCGAGCTCGGGGCATTCCACGTCCGCCAGATGCTCGGCCTCGCGCTGACCAATGCGGCCGCCTCGGTCCTGTGGGTCGTGCCGGTACTCGGATGGATCGTATGGTTGGTGCCGGCCTTCGCTCTCCTTCTCCTGTGGATCATCGGCCTCTTCAGCGCGATCAAGGGTGAGATGCAGCCCGTGCCAATCGTCGGCACGCACTACCAGCGGTGGCTCGCCGGGGTGTTTGCGTGACCATGGCCGATGCAGCCTCGAACAAAACCGGATGAGGGACACGGCGGTCGTCCGGGGCGTTGTTCGATGCAGGCCCGCGTGGGGAGGAGCGCTCCATCACGCCCGCAGGTCACCCCCGAGACCAGAGGAGACACACATGTCAGGAGTCTCACGCGGATCGATATGGCACGCGCTGCTTCTGTGCCTCGCCTGCGGGACGAGCGTCTCGGCGCAGTATCCCGCCTCGAAGCGCAAGACCAGCGCCGTCGGCAGCGTCCGCATCCCCGACCCCACGGTGGCCGGCAACACCCGCGAACTGGTCTGTCGCGGAAAGCCGGGACTGCACCTCACGACGGAGCAGGATTCCAGCCCGCGCAACCCGAGGCAGGTAGCCGTCTCCCTGTCGTACCGGCGGAACGCCAAGCCGGCCGGGCCCGAGTACGAGCACCTCGAGCCCGGCACCTGCAGCTGGAATCCGGGTGCATTTGACGGCATTCCCGCGGAACCGGGCATTGTGCGCTTCGACCTGGATCGGGAGGGCTCGGAGGAAGTGCCCGACGTGCAGTCGCTGCCGGTCTACCTCGGGGACCCGCAGCACTACTGGGTGTTCTACGTGGACGACGCCACGAACGTCTCGATCAGCCACGGGGCGTACCGGGGCAGGTTCCAGGTCGCGAAAGCGCTCGACAAGACGAAGCGCCGGGCTTATGTGGCCCAGCTGCAGAACGTGGAGCTCCGGTGCCGCGGCGGATCCGGCCTCGGGTTCACCCGGGGCGGGAGTGTGGGCAACAACCAGATCGCGATGACGCTCACCTACCGGGTGAGCCAGAACCCGCCCGGCCAGTACGGGTACGGGCTCAACCCGGGCAGCTGCGCCTGGGTGGATCGCGAGGGGCTCCGGCAGGAGCCGGGGCGGATCCAGTTCACCACGGCGGGCAACGCGCAGCTCAAGCAGATCCAGAGCGGCAGCGCGGTGCAGCGCGGTCCCAGGGTAGCCGAGCGGTGGCCGGACGCGAACACGATTCCGGCGTACATGCATGACTGGAGCCATTTCTGGACCTTCACCGTGCAGGCGGCGGCGCCCGAAGCCGCGAGGAGCCATGGAGCGTGGATCGCTCCGACCCCGCCGATCGCGCTGCCGTCCGGAAAGCCGTCCCCCGGCCTCAACCCGAATCAGCCCGCGGTGAGAGATGCCGGCGTGAGAGACGCCGCGAGACAGCCGGTCAGCGAAGTCACGACCACCGTCGCGGGAACTGCGAGTACCGCAACGTCGGCCGCCACCACGCAAACCACCGTGAGCCCGCCGC
Organism: Gemmatimonadales bacterium; assembly: GCA_035707305.1. GTDB lineage: Bacteria > Gemmatimonadota > Gemmatimonadetes > Gemmatimonadales > GWC2-71-9 > DASQPE01. The sequence goes on along the minus strand of DASSUE010000316.1, from coordinate 11,708 downwards.
CGCCGCCGGCCCCACCCACCGCGCCGAGCACGTCAGCAACCAGCGGTGCCATCGGACGGGTGCGCGATGCGTCGCCCACCCGGAGTGCCCCTACGGGGTACAGCCCTGCCCGCGAGCGGACGTCCGGAGTGGACGACTTCGCGATCGGCCGGATGATTCAGGCGCCGCCTGCGGTCGTTCGAGTGCTGGGCGACCCGGTTCGCAACCGCCTGCTGATCGTGTTCACCGCGCGAGCGAATGCATCGCCCACGGTCGCGTACAGCCGGTGGGCACCCGTAAGAGAGCCGGGGACCGGACGCTGGGTCTTCCAGAGCGGCGGATACCAGATGGACGTCGCAGCTGCCACAACCACAGCATTCAGGACCGAGTACGAGGCGACATCGTGGATCGGTGGCCGCAGCGAGGAGACTCTACACCACTACATCATCACCGTCCCGGCCGTCGGCGATGCCGCGGAACAACAGTTGACGGGCCAGTTCACCCTGCAGGCCCGGCGTCCTCCGCCGCCGAGTGAGGGGTTCAACACGAACTGATCATACCGCCGGGCGCCGCGTTACCCCGCGGTAACGGCAGCGGGCGCACCGCGCCGACGGCTGACCGCCAACTTCGGGGGGTCGTTCCGGGGAGCCTCTGAGGCAAAGCAGCGCCATCCGGGGCGTTGGTTGATGGAGGCCGGCGCCCGGCGGTACCTCCACCTGTTCCTGACCGCCCCACGTCCTGAGAGTCGAGACAATGCCAGCTTTCTTCTCAAGATGCGTACTGCTGATGAGCCTCGCGCCCACTGTCGGCTGTGGGAGTGATGCCCCCTCCCAGAACCCCGGCGCCTCCGCCGGAACCCCATTCTGCCCAGACGCCGCCCACGTCACTCAGGCGGTCGGCTTCGCGGTCCGCGATCTGCCGGCGGGCACGCGTTCCCATGGCGAAGCCCAGATGTGCGCGTACAAGTCTACCGACGCGTCGCAGGGCGCCTTCGTGTCGATCTCCGTCCAGCCCGCCGACCCCCAGAATGATCGGGTGGCCGAGCTCAGATCCTCGGCGAAACTGCTGGCGGGCGCTGACGCCGAGCCGATTCAGGTTGGCGAAGGCGGCTACGCCTACGGCTCGGGGTCGAAGAGCGAAGCGGCTGCGCGGCAGGGCGGCCGGGTTTTCCACGTCGAAGCGATGTCCACCGGAGAGAGCATCGGCAACAAGAGGGACGCCGTCGTCGCGCTCCTGGAAGGTCTGGTCAAATGAGCATCGCGACCCGCCTGGCGCTTGCCCTCGGGCTTGGCCTGCTCCCGTCATCCATGCTCGCACCCAATGCGGCGGCCCAGGGCCGAAGCCCCGCGGACACGAAGATCATCGAAGGCTACCAGCTCACGATGCCGATGCTCCGCAAGGTGCTGCCCGCGCTCTCCGCGCCGGGGGCGTCGAGCTGTCCACGCGACCAGCGCGACCCGCGCGCGCTGAGCATCGCCGAGATGGCGCAGATGATCGAGCGCTGCCCGCCGATGGTGCAGGCGCTGCGCCGCGCCGGCGTGCCGTCGCGCGAAGCCGCCATCGTGACGGCGTCGCTCTACCGCACCGCCGAGGCCGTCGCGCTCCGGAACGGCGACGCGAGAGCGGTCGCTCCGGGGCCGCTCCGCGACAATGCGCTCCTCATGCAGCGAAACGATGCCGAGCTCAAGCGGCTGATGGGAGAGAACCAATGAGATACGCCACCCGCTTTTCCGCGATCGCGCTTGCCGTGCTGCGATTCGCGCCAGCCACGGCGCAGGACCAGGCTGCCGCAGGACCGTCCGTCACGCAGATCTGCCTTGCGCCAGCCACCGTCGAGGCGGCCCCGGAAGGGGCGGACCCGGTCGCCGCCGTGGGCGAGGTGTTCTCGTCGTTCCTCACCGGCCCCACCCTCTCGGTGCAGCCGCTCAGCTCGCGCCTCCAGTCGCAGGCGCGGCAGGAGGCGAAGCTCGGCGGCTGCGGGTTCCTGCTGCTTACAACGTTGAAGCACGAGCGGAAGACGGGCGGTGGCGGCTTCCTCGGCAGGGTGGCCGGCGGCGCGGTGCAGCAGGGGGCGTGGGCGGCGACGGGCTCGGTCGGCGGCTCGACGGTGGGCCGCGTGGTGGCGGGCGCGGCGGCCGGGGCGGCGTCGAGCACGATCAACGACTACGCGATGGCCTCGCGGCAGAAGGACGAACTCACGCTCACGTACCGGCTGGAGGATGGGAGCGGCAAGGTGCTGGCCGAGAACTCGGAGAAGCGGAAGGCGAAGGCGGACGGCGAGGACCTGCTGACGCCGATCGCGCAGCGGGCGTCGGAGGCGATCGCCGAGGCGGTCGGGAACGGGGGGAAGGCGAAATGACAACAGTCGCGCATCGCTTGGCTGGCGCACTGCTCCTTGCCGTCGCCGCGGCCTGCGGCGGAGATGCGGGCGGGGAGCAAGCGGAAGCGCAGCCAGACGCAGGGGCAGGCTCGCCTGCCGGCGGCGCAGGCCCGCCCTTCGAGCTGGCGCAGGCACCCGACAGTCCGTGCGAGTGGCTCTCACCTGAAGAGGTCCAGGCCATCCTCGGCAGGTTCAGCGCACCGCCGGTGCGGGTCCGGCCCAACCAGAACCCGACTCCCGACGCGAACGGGACCGGTTGCCTCTACACGCTCGCCCTGCAACCGCAGCTGGGCACGGGCTCGGTCACGCTCAGCGTGGCGCTCCACAGCGGAGGGGCTGCCGATCTCGTGAGTGCCGCGAGCGCATCCCTCTTCGGCGTCGCTCCGACCCCGACCGGGAAACTCAGCGACTCGGCGCGCTCGGGATGGGACCACGAGACGCGATTGGGGACCACCTACCTCGCCCGGATCGGACATATCGGCGTGCAGGTGGACCGCGGGACGCTCGAGATCCCGGAAGAGAAGGCGCGCCAGCTTGCCGCCGCGGCCCGCGACAAGATGGCCGATCGCCCCTTCGCGAATCCTGTCGATCCCTGGCTCGATTCCCTGCGACGCATGGAAGGCTCCCCGGCCGAGCCGCCGCCACAGGGTCCGGATCCGTGTGCCCTCCTCACGCGCGCGGAGGCGGAGGCGGTGCTCGGCCCGCTCACGGTGCCACCGTATCGCAGCGCCGGCGACACTCCGCTCTGGGACGCCAACGGCGAAAGCTGCAGCTACTTCACCGGCAACGGCCATCGCGCGCTGACGATCAGGCCTACGCTGAGCGAGGGTCGGATGACCTTCCGGATGGCGGCAGGGATGGGAGCGGTTGCGGCGAACGCGACCCGCCTCGACGAGGGCATGGCCGCCGATACGCTCGAAGGTCCGTGGGATGACGTGATGCAGGACATGCACGGGATGCTGCGGTTCCTCAAGGGGGACCGGATGCTCGAGATGACGTGGGTGTCCTCGAATGCGGACCGGGCGGGGGCGCTCACGCTGGCGGCGGCGGCGGTGGGGAGGCTGTGAGACGGCGATGAAAGCACGACGCGTCGTGCTGATTGCTCTGATCGTGATCGGGGGAGCCGCCGTGTGGTGGGCGCTTGCCCGCAACGCGCGATCGTCATCCGCCGCCGGCGCAGTGGACCGGCCCGCAAAGGAGCGGATCGCGATCCTCGACAACAGCCTGCGCGCGATCGCGGACGCCGATCGCGATGCGCCGCGCGACCGCTGGGATCCGGAGTACGTCGTGCAGCAGGTCGGCCGGAACCCCGACAGCCTGGCCGTGTGGGTGCGTGAGCACACCGCATGGGTGCCCTACCGAGGGACCCTGCGCGGACCGGTCGGCGTGCTCATGGATCGTCGCGGCAACGCGCTCGACCGTGCGCTCCTGCTGGCTGAGCTGCTCACCCGCGCCGGCCACGCGCCCCAGCTTGCGCGCGCGGAGCTGACCGAGGCGCAGGCTGACGCGCTGCTCGGCCCGGTGCTGATGGCGTCGGTGGTGGCGCAGCGCGACGACGCTCCCGTTGAACCTCCCGCCGTTACGTCCGTGCGCGACGTTGCGACGAGCTACGGTCTCGATGCGCGCTCGGTCGAAGGCACGCTCGAAGCACAGCAGGAAGGGACGATGCAACTGCTCACCGAGCTCGAGCAGCGCAGCGCCGATCATGCCGCACGCCTGCTCGACGCGGTCCCCGGGCCCCTGCCGATCGAGGAATGGGCGGCGCGGTGGGTATCTGCGCTGGGCGCACTGCGCGACCATTGGTGGGTCCGCGTGCAGGACGGCGATGCATGGCGCGACCTCGACCCTGCCCCGCGCGACTCGACGATGGCGTCGCTCGCGCCGAGCGAGACTGTCGCGCTGGATGCGATCGCGCCCGCACTCCGGCACGAGGTCGTCGTGCGCGTCGTGGCGGAGCGCCTCACCGGCCGGTCGCTCACGGAGACGCGCGTGCTCGAGCACGCCCTCCACCCGGCAGAGGTCATCGACCAGCCGGTCACTCTCCAATTCTGGCCTGCGGCGTGGCCGACAACGGGGCTCTCCTCCGCCGATTCCGGCCGATCCTTCCGGCGCGCAGCACTACAGCAGGAGGAGTGGAGCGCTTCGCTAATGGTGGGCGATCGCGTCGCGTCGCAGGGACAACTCGTGGCGAGCGAGGGGAGTGGAGCGACGGCACCGGCGGGAGGCTTCGCCGGTCTGGGCGGCGCGATCGCCTCCGCAATGGAGCCGGGAGCCGCTCAAGGGTCCGGGGATGACGGCGTGCTCACCGCCGTCTGGCTGGAGTACGATGTGCGATCCCCCGGCCGGCAGGCCCGCGTTATCCGCCGCCGGGTATTCGACCTCCTTGGCGCGGCGAACCGGCGCGGCGCACAGTTCGACGCGGTGCGCTCGCCGGACGACTCGCTCCGGCTCGAGCGCAGCCTCGCCCTGATGATGCGTACCGAGATCCTGCTGCTCGGCGCGCATCCGGCACCCGAGTTCGTGATCCACACCTTCGCGCGGAGTGCCGCGGCCAGTGCCGAGCTGCTTCGCGCGGTAGCGGAGCCGGACTTCACCTCCGATCAGTTCCGCGCAGACTCGCTGCTCGCGACCGCGCTCCCCGGCGTCGATCCGCTGCACACGTTCGCGGTGCTGCGGCAGGAGGCACTCGGCGAGCTTGGCTTCCTCGACCGGCCCGCCGTCTTCACCCGGCATCGCTTCCCGGCGGCGCTCGGCGCAGGGGTCGCTCGAGCCGACGCCTTCGACCTCGTGGCGAACGAAATCGGCATCGCGCTCGCCGAATTCGACGGTTTCGCGGCGCGCCTGGCACAGGGCGTCTGGGACACGAACCTGGAGGCGTTGCTCGGGGGGGCCGAGGGCAATGCCGCGGTCGCGTTCAACGGGCGCGCCGACTGGAAGGTTCTCGAGTCAACGTCCCACGTCAACGCCGTCCGGCTCAGCGAGAACACGCGTGCGCTGATCGCCCGGGAGCTCGAGAGCGGGGCGCTGGTCGTTGCTCCCGATGCGACGCTGACAGGCGCCGGGGGGCCAACCGAGGCGTGGTGGCGAATCGACCCAGCGACCGGAAACGCGCTCGGGATCGGTCCACTCGGATGGGGACAAGGAGTGGACTACGCCACGCACCTCCGCGCGGCCTGGGCAATGGCAGAGGGGATGGTGTACGCCTATGCGCAGTGCCAGGCGATTCCCCAGGCGGCGAACGCGCTGAACATCCTTGGTGCGGAGTTCTGGCGTCTGGGCCTGGCCCCCAGCTGGGTCAGGACGCGCTCGCCAGATCCGAACATCCCGGAGTTCTCGCTGGACAGTCCGAGGGCCTTCCGCAGGAACGTGGGAACGTTCTTCCGCGGCGAAGGCAGGAACGAGAACGACGCGAGGAATCAGCCGCCGCCGTCCCCGGGGAAGGACTTCGCGGACGTCGCGGCGGAGAACCACCGGAAGTGCCTCCTCGACGCGATCAGGAGCGGCTTCCTCGCGACGGCGCCGATCCTGCTCATGCAAATCCGCGCCATGCGTCTCCGCTCGGACGGGGCCGGCCTGCGGTATACGCGCATGGCAGCGTCGGCGCGAGGCGCGGGGCGGCAGCCGGCCGCTGGATGGCGCGGGCCGACGGGTACTGTGGGTAGTGGTCCACGCGTGGGCCGGGGCTCGGGCGGAAATCCGCCCGCGGAACCAGCCCCACCCGCTCCGCGAGCACCCGAGCGGGGTAGATACGATCCGCGGCCGCACGAGCCGGGCAAGGCGCCGCCCGGCAAGGGTCCCTTCCAGGGCGACCCGGCAAACCGTGAATGGCATCGGGAGAACTGGCATCCCGATCCGAACCTGGCGCACCCCGCCACGCGAGCGATGGGAAGCCCCGAGATCTACGACAACGCTGATCGTGCCGCGGTCGCGCGCTACAACTCCGCACGCCAATCCGGCCTCGACGATGCGGCCGCACGCCAGCAGTCGTACGACGAGTGGTGGCGGAGCACGCAGGAACAGCGGCGAGCGCGAGGTGTGTACCAGTTCCCCGGAGCGTTCGCCGCCGAGCCGGGTGGTGGAGCGTGGCAGGAATGGGTTCCCGATCATCCGATCGGAAGCCCGTCACCGCCGCCCGGGTCCCCGCCGCCGGGGTCATCACCCCCGTTGGGGTCGCCTCCGCCCGGGTCATCGCCGCCGCCGGGATCGCCACCACCGGGGTCATCACCCCCACCGGGATCGCCTCCGCCGGGCGTGTCTACCAATCCGATCTCCCCGCTGGCCTCAACGGTCGGGAGCCCAACCCCGGCCCCGGCCCCGGCGCCGGGTCAAGTCACTGCGCCACTGGGCGATGCGCGCATGGCCGTTGGCCTGGCCGGCCTCTTCGGAGCAGACGACTGATGCGGCGCGCTCTCGCTTTGCTGCTCGTCGCCGCTTCGAACTCGCGATCGCACGCGGCACAGGCGCCCGGGCAGATCCCCCTCTGCCCCGGCCTCACCATCGTCACCGCCGTGAACGGCCCCCAGGGTGACTACGAGTCCATCATAACCATCGCGAGCGCCGATGCCCGAGGCATGGCCGTGGCCTATTCCGCCCAGGTGCCCACCCGAACCGGCTCGCTCCGCAACTGGAACATGCGCCGCGTCATGCTGCGCGAGGATCTCGGCGCCGCCACGCTCTACGCGCACTACTTCCACTCGGACGGTTCCGACACGATCCCGGGCAGCACCACCCTCGGCGTCTCCACCGCCGTGCTCCGCGCGCTCAAGCGCACCGGCACGGCCGAGATCGGGCTCGTCGAAGGTGCGAATCACGTGTATCCGGCCGATCGGTCCCAGGCGCCCAACCTCTACGACTACGAGGAGATCTGGAAGCTGCGGCTCGTCGGCACGGTGCCGGTGCGAGTCACCGTGAACGACACGATGGTGGCACTTCCCGCCGTCCATGCCAAGGGCTCGTACCTCGGCGCCAAGGCGGACTTCTGGTTCCTCGACGATGAGGAGAACCCGCTTGCGCTCGAGTACCGGTTCGCGAGCGGCGGGGATGCGCTGAGCGAAGCGTGGCACCTCCGCGCGGTGAAGATCACCTGGCGCTGCGCCGGCACGAGCCGCACGGCGGGCGAGGAGCGGATCGTCCGGCTCGAGCGCGCGCTCCGCGAGGAGCGCCGCGCGGTGGTCTACGATCTCTACTTCGACTTCAACAGCGAACAGATCCGCTCGGAGTCGGAGCCGACCCTGCGCGAGATCGCGGAGGTGCTGCGGCGGAACCCCGACTGGAGCCTCGCGGTCGAAGGACACACGGATGCCATCGCCAGCGACAAGTACAACCTCGAGCTCTCGAGCCGCCGGGCCGCGGCGGTGAAGTCGGCACTCGCCACCCGCTTCGGTATCGCCGACGCTCGGCTCACGACCGCGGGGTTCGGCGAAACGAGCCCCCGGGACCGGAACGACACGCTCGAGGGACGGGCGCGAAACCGCCGCGTGGAGCTCGTACGCCGATGAACTTCCCTCTCTCTTTCGACCTGCGGTATCTCCCGCTCTTCGCGCTCGGCATGGCGGTGCTCGTGGGTGTGCCGATCACCGCCATGATCGGCTGGCGGAGCGGCTGGCGGCGGCTCGTGGGGCGTTACCCGGATCGCAACACGGGCCGTGGCCGCACGTTCAAGTCCGGGGCGATCGTCATGAACAAATCGGTGTACAAGGCGGGCGTGCGCTTCACGATGGACGACGCGCACCTCCACTTCCGGATGTCCCTGCCGGCGCGGCCCGGGCACTCGCCCTTCAGCGTGCCCTGGTCCGAGATCGAGGCGTCGCGCGACGAGTGGCCGTGGTTCCCATTCAAGGGCGAGCCGATGGTGCGGCTCGCGCTCGCCGCGTATCCCGACCTCCGGATCCTCGTGCGGCTGCGGGACGGCAGGCGGATCGCCGAGGCGAGCTCCGGACGGCTGGCGATCGACGGGATGAGCGAAGCAGCGCCGGCACGCAATTGACGTTCGACCTTCGAGGAGGACGACCGTGTACCCCAGCCTGATCCCCATCGCCCTCGTCGCGCTCGCCGGAGCTCCCGACAACGGCCGGGTGCGCCGCGCGCCCTTCGATGCCAGCGACGTGCTCGGGAAGATGCGTACTGCGTACGAGGCGCTCAGCTCCTACGCCGACAGCGGTACCGTGCTCGACGAGTCGACCGGATTCACGGATCGCTCGACCTTCCGGACCTTCTTCACGCGGGAGCCGAACAACCTGTTCATCGAGTTCCGCGGCATCGCGTCCGAGTACAAGATCGGCAACCGCGTGCCGCTGAACGCGCACATCGTCCTCTGGATGGAGAATGGCGAGCTCCAGACGTGGTCGGGCGCGTTGCAGGCCCATGAGACCTACCCCCGAGCCGCCGGCCAGCAGGTGAATGCCGTGAAGAATGCTGGGTACTACACGGCCGGGATCTCGGTTCTCATTCCGTCGCACCTGTACGGCAATGCCGGCTTGGCGAGCGCGGTGCACGCGGCGGAGGACGTGGAGGCGGACGGGTTCGAGACGGTACACGGGCGGAAGTGCTACCGGCTGCTGGGCGTGGAGCGGTGGCGCTATCCGAGCGGGCAGGAAACCGGCGTCCGGGCGATCACCATCTGGATCGATGCCGAGACCTACCTCATTCACAAGGTCTTCCAGGACACGCCGAAGGGACACCCGCGCAACGAGATCAGCCGGCGGACCACGACCATCAAGCATCGCGCCAACCCGAAGCTCGAGCCGGCGCAATTCCGCTACACGGTGCCGGCGAGCTGACCATGCCGCAACGACTATCGCTCGTCATTGGGCTCGCCGTGGCGCTCGGCGCGTGCCTCATCGCCGCGGCGGCCGGCACACAGGGGCCGGCCGAGCCCGTGAGCGCGCCAGCACGCGGAGCGGACTCCGTATTCGTGGGGTGTTCTGGCGGGGAGACTGGCGAGGGCTACGGCCATACGCTCACCCGGGACGGGCAGCTGTCGGCGTACGTGAAGCCGCTGCGTGAGGCCGCCACCCACACGCCGATTCGGCGCGATTCGGCCGCGACAGCGGCGGTGTTCGCGGCGCTCGAGCACATCCGCTTCCGCGCGCTCCGCTTCAACCGAGTCGGCAACATGACGTGCTTCCTCGAGCTGACCGACAGCGAGGGTGAGCACGCCGTCACCTGGATCAAGGGCGAGCCACCCGCGGCACTCGAGCCGGTCCTCGCAGCACTCGGACGCGCGTTTCGCGACAAACCCCGCATGTGGCCCTGAGGGATACCATGCAGTCACTTCATACCGAGGTAGCCATGCAGCTGATACTGGGTCGCGCCCTGCCTGTCCTCGCGGCGCTCGCGATGATGACGGGCGGATCTCCTCTCGCCGCCCAGGCGGCGAATAAAACGTCACCGGGTGCCTGCTCGCTGCTGACGAAGGAGCTGGTGCTCCAGGTGATTCCGGAACCCGACAAGGCGGCGCTCGAGGGGCGGTTCCGCAGTCCACCGGAGGAGCATCGCCTCGGACCCGATCGATCCCTCTGCGCCTACGCGGGACTCACCGTGCATCTCAATCCCTTCCACGCCGAGAGCTTCGAGGCGGGCCTTCGCAAGGACAAGAGTTGGGTGCCGATCCCCGGGCTCGGCGACGCAGCCTGGTTCCACGACGTCCCGGGATTCATGGGCGAGCTCTATGTGCGCAGTGGCCGACGCAACCTGGGCGTCGGGATAGAGATTCCGGAGGGGCGCACGGCTGAATCCGTCAAGCCTGCCGCCGTTGCCCTCGCAAAGGCCGTCCTGGCCCGACCGTGGTAGTGCGCGCCCCCTTACTCGGTCTGCTGATCTCGTTCGCGGGGCTCGACCTCGCCGGGGCGCAGGCGCCCGCCGGCCGGATCCCGATGGGCACCGGCGCTGCGATCGTGCAGACCCTCTCGACGGTGGGAGCAGAGCGCGAGTCGGTACACCGCGTGCGCCTCGCCTCGGATTCCGGGCTGCACTACGAGTGGAGCTTCGAGGAGATACACCACGACACCGGCGATACGCTGCGCCGGGAGCACCGGTACCTCGAGGCCTGGACCGATCTCGCAAACGCGAAGCGGCTGCGCTTCTTCCATGCTCCCGGGGAGCCGGAGGCGCACCCGGGCTACACGATGCACGCGCTCTCCCGCGCCACGTACCGCCGGCTCGGGGAGAGACAGTCCGACAGCGTCCAGATCATGTACCTGGACGAAGCGCAGGGATCCGCGCAGCTCCGGGCGCTCGGCCTGGGCGGCGGGCGGCTGAAGCCGGTCCGCTGGCGCGGCACGCTCGCACCGGCGGGCACCGGCACCGTGCCCTTTCCCCTGCTGCTCAACGGCCGCCGGGTGCAGCTCCGCGCGCTCCACGTCCGGGGCGACTTCACCGCACGGGAGGGCCGCTGGCAGCCCGAGCTCTGGTCCTCGCGGACAGCACCTACCCGCTGATCCTCAAGTGGGCGCGCGCCTATCGCGAAACCGGGAACGTCCTCCAGACCACCCGGATCGATCTTCCCTTCGAGCCGGGAACGGCGGACGCCGGAGGGCAAGGCGTGCTGCTGGTGGGACGCGATGGTCTCGGCCCATCGAAGGAGCCGGTCGCCGGAGCGGGCGCGGACGCTCCGATCACCGCTGCGCTCGAAGGCGCGCTAGCATCGTCCTGCCGGGCCGAGCTCCCCGGGATCTACTTCGCCTTCAACAGTGCCCACCTGGATCCGGCGTCTGACCGTTCCATCGCCGCGCTCGCAGGCATCCTCGCGCGCCACCCCGATTGGACCGCGACGCTCGAGGGCCACACCGACAGCATCGGCTCCGCCGCAGCCAACAAGACGCTCTCGGAGCGACGCGTGGAAGCGGTTCGTGCGCGCCTGGTCGCGCAGCACAAGGTGACGCCTGCGCGCCTCCGGCTGGCTGGGTATGGCGCTGCACGCCCGCGGGAGCCGCACGGCACGATCGAGGGGCGCGCGCGCAACCGGCGGGTGGAGCTGGTGCGCGACTGCGCGGTTCCTGGATGAGAAGCGCGGCTCACCCGAATCGATGGTGCCGTCGTCGGGGCTAAGTGGTGACATATCGCCATACGGCCGGTATGGTTACCCATATGAAGACGACCCTCAACATCCCTGATGCGGTCATGGCCGAGCTCCGCCGAGAGGCTGCGCGCCAGGGCCGCACCATGTCCGAGCTGGTCGAGGCGGCCTTGCGGACTAGCCGTCCCGGCTCCGCTGCCATTCACTTGCCTCGCTCGTAGTCGAAACGAACGGACCAGGTAGATTCTGATCGTTCGGTGCACCTGATCTCCGAGCCTTACCCCTACAGAGCGTGGCGCACAATGCCGGGCCTACAATCCCTAAGGGTCTTGC
>DASSUE010000315.1:0-2857 GCA_035707305.1 Gemmatimonadales bacterium | reverse complement strand
GGACGTGGGTACCACCGCACAGCTCGATCGACTCGCCCATCTGCACCACTCGCACGACGTCGCCGTACTTCTCGGAGAAGAAGGCCATGGCACCGAGCGCGAGCGCGTCACGGTACGGCATCTGGCGCGTCGAGACCGGATGGTTGGCCCAGATCTGCTCGTTGACATCGCGCTCGATCGCGCGAAGCGTATCGGGATCGATTGGACCGTGATGTGAGAAGTCGAACCGCAGGCGACCCGGTGTGACCAGGGAGCCCTGCTGCCGCACGTGGGTACCGAGATGACGTCGGAGTGCCGCGTGCGCCAGGTGCGTGGCACTGTGGTTCCGCTCGGTGTTCCGGCGGCGCGGCTCGTCTACCCGCGCGTTCACCAGCGTCGGCTCGAAGTGGTTGAGCGTGCCCCCGAGCACCGTGCCTTTGGTGTCCTTGCGCACCGCGTCTACCGGTAGCGACCACCCTTCGCCCCGGACCGTGCCGGCGTCGCTCACCTGGCCGCCGGATTCCACGTAGAACGGGTTCTCCCGCAGCAGCAGCTCGACCTGGTCGCCCTCCTGACGAAACGCGAGTATGTCCGAGTCGGTCTCGACGCGGTCGTAGCCGACGAACTTTTGCTTACCGCGCCTGAGTGTGCGCCAAGCACCTGGCTTCCCAACGTGAACTGCGGGCGCAGGGCCAGTCCACTCAGCCGTCCCTGTGCCTGGCGATACGACCTGGTTGCGCGCGGCACGCGAACGCTCCCGCTGCTCGTTCAGCGCGCGCTCAAATCCAGCCGCATCCACCGACACCCCGCGCTCCCCCGCGATGATCTGGGTGAGGTCGATGGGGAAACCATACGTGTCGTACAGCTTGAACGCGTCGTCGCCCTGAATAACCGTGGCGCCGGAGCTGAAGATCTCCTCCAGCCGTTTGAGCCCGCCTTCGATGGTCTCGAGAAAACGGCGCTCCTCCGCCTCCGTTGTCTCCCGCACATACTTGGCCTTCGCGATCAGCTCGGGGTACACCGCGCCCAGTTCGCATGCGACCACCTCGGTGAGCGGCGCCAGGGTGGGCTCCCTCCGTCCCAGGAGCCACGCGTGTCGCACCGCGCGCCGGAGGATGCGGCGCAATACGTAGCCGCGGCCTTCGTTGCCGGGATAGATGGCATCGGCGAGCAAGAACGCCACCGCGCGGGCGTGGTCTGCCAGCACGCGATAGGACGCGAACACGTCGCGGTTTGGATCATCCGCTGCCGCGTAGTCGTACGGCCGCCCGATCAGCTCACCGGCCCGGTCGAGGAGCGGCCGGAACGAATCCGTATGGAAGTTGCTGGCCTCGTGCTGAAGGACCGCGGCAATGCGCTCGAGACCTGCTCCGGTGTCCACCGACGGCTTCGGCAACGGCGTGAGAGTTCCATCGGCCGCGCGGTCATACTGCATGAAGACCAGGTTCCAGATCTCCAGCAGGCGGCCTTCTTCAGCCAGGCGCTCGAACTCCGCCGGTGAGATGATCTGGTCGCGACCGCTTCCCTCCGCCGCGGTTCCGGTCTCGAGATCGACGTAGATCTCGGTGCACGGCCCGCAGGGGCCGGTGTCGCCCATCTGCCAGAAATTATCCTTGTCGCCGAGCCCATAGATCCGATGATCGGGCAGCCCGGCGATCTCGCGCCATAGGGTGCGCGCCTCATGGTCGGTATGGTGGACGGTGACGCGAAGCCGGCTGGGATCGATGCCGAGAAACTCCGCCGAGGTCACGAACTCCCAGGCGTAGTCAACGGCATCGCGCTTGAAGTAATCCCCGAACGAGAAGTTGCCCAGCATCTCGAAGAACGTGTGATGCCGGCGCGTGTGGCCGACTTGCTCGAGGTCGTTGTGTTTGCCTCCCGCGCGCACGCACTTCTGGCAGGTCGTGGCGCGGACGTACTCCCGATGCTCCTGCCCCAGGAAGGTCCGCTTGAACTGCACCATCCCGGCGTTCGTGAACAGCAGCGTCGGGTCGTCCTTGGGCTCCAGCGACGACGAAGGCACCTCACGGTGCCCTCGGGCCACGAAGAAATCGAGGAAACGACGTCGAATGTCGGCGGAGCGCATGGGGAGGAATATAGCTAAGAGCTGATAGCTCATAGCTGATCAGCGCAGGTCCTACAGAGCCTTCCGGACTGCCTCGACCGCCTCGAACCCGCTGAACCCACGCCGGGCCAGGAACGCGAGAAGCCGACGGCGTTTCACGGGCCGCGGCAGGTCTCCGAGCTGCGCGGCGCGGCGTGCGGCGAGGGCGACTGGGATGGCCGACCGGTCGGCCTCGGGCGGCCAGCGTTCGGCCACCGCGCGATCGACGACGGCGCGAGCGACGCCGAGCGCCAGGAGATCGCGCGTGAGCCGGGAGGGGCCGCGACCGCGCTCCGAACGCGTCGCCACGTAGTGGGCCGCGAAGGCACTGTCGTCCAGGAATCCATGCCGCTCGGCGCGCTCGAGTGCGGCGGTCACGGCGTCGGTGGCAAGGCCCCGCCGCATGAGCCGCTGCGCGAGATCAGCGCGCGCGTGCGCGCGCCGATGCAGGGCGCGCAGCACGGTCCGGTAGGCGGCTTCCTCGTCGGCCGCGCGGCCCAATGTGTCGACCAGTGCGGCCGTGAGCGGTGTCCCCGGAGCAATTCCCGCCGCCGCGGACTCGTCGACCGTGCAGTAGAGCTGGCCCGCCACCAAGAGCCGGATCGCACCGCCACGGCGCGGGTCCGGCTCGAGGGAAGTGATGACGCCGGCGGGGGCCGTCGCCACTATTCCTCCTCGTCGTCCTCGGCCGGCCCGACGGCCCCGACCGGCTTCATCCCCAGCACTTCCTTCACCTTGCCTTCGACCTCGAGCAGAAGCGTCGGGTTGTCGCGG
>DASSUE010000314.1:0-7034 GCA_035707305.1 Gemmatimonadales bacterium | reverse complement strand
GGACAGCGTCATCACGATCGCCAGCGAAGACCGACCGGCGACCGATAGCCTGGTGGCCGAGCACCTGGTCCCGTTTCCATTCGCGATCGTACCGGCCGCCCGCGCCGCCCGTGCCATCCGTCACGCCGCCGCCCTTTGCGGTGCGCAGGACTCGCTACTGTTTCACCAGCTCCACCCGCCGGTTCTTCGCCCGCCCTTCCTCGGTGTCGTTCGGGGCGACCGGAGCCAACGGTCCGGTGCCGGCCGGCTTGAGCCGCGCGACCGCCACGCCGTGCCTTGACGTAAGCTCCTTCACCACCGCCGCAGCCCTCCGACTCGACAGCCCCATGTTGTATTCGTATCCACCGACGTTGTCGGTGTGACCCACGACATAGAGCGTGAGCTTCGGTTCCTGCTTGAGAAATTTCGCGATCTCCTCGATGGTGGGCGCGGATTCCGGCTTGAGGTCCGACTTGTCGTGGTCGAAGTAGATCCCGTACAGCGCCACGTGGCCGGTGGCGGCGACATCTTTCGCCATCGCTCCGGCGTCGACGGTCACCATGCGGGTCTCCATCGGCGCCGCCTCGATCAGGTCGAGGAGGACGATCGAGTGACCGTTGGTCTGGGGATGCATGTCGAATGTGCCCATCGCCACGTACACCGACGCGTATGCTTCGCCGTCGGGACCGCTGCGTTTGGCGCTGAGGAATCGCTGGTCCTTCGCGCCCGTGAGCGCGTGCTCGGACACTTGGCCAGGCGGCTTGCCAGTACCGGGGGGCGGCGTGTTCGTCAGCCGATTTTCGAGCGGGTAGAGATAGCGTTCGCCCATCCGGCCGTCGCCGCCGCCGCATTCCGCCCGGGAGCACTTATAGAGGATCTTGAACCCGCTCTTTTGCAGCTCCTGCTCGTAGTTCCGTAGCACCTCGAGCGGCGAGCGTCCCTCGGGTACAGTGTAGAGGATGCGGGTTGACTGGCCTTCCACCCGCTGGTGCTTGGATGGGCTGAGGTCGCCGCGCTCATCCCGCTGCAGTGGGCCCAGCACCAGGTCGAACTCGTCGAACTTGCGAAAATCGTATCCGATGATGGTTGACCCCTCGTACCGCTTGATCAGCGGGCTGTCCCTGCTGCCCTTCGCGTCGCCGGTCTGAGCGGTGGTCGGCGAAATCGGGGCGAGCGCTGCGACCGCGAGGGCTATGACGGCAGGTCGGTGCAGGAGTGACGATCGGGTTGGCATCGAGGCCTCCGGGCTTGTGCGATGGGACCTTTCAACCTGTAGTGCGGTCCCTAACTTCGAAAGCGGCCACACGGCCGGCAGCCCTTCTAGGCGGCTCGAGCGCTGCGGCGGGGCGGCCGGGCCCAGCGGGCAACACTTGACGACGCCCGCGCAGTTGGGTTTGCTACTACGCACTTCCATATAGCAATGGCACTACGGCGTGCCCCCACGCCGAACTACCCCGTTAGGGACCGGCCTGAAAGGGGAGGTTGCCATGCGAACGATCGCAGTCGTCAATCAGAAGGGCGGGTGCGGCAAGACCATCACCTCGATCAACCTGTCGGCATTTCTCGCGCTGGCGGGGCGCCGGGTGCTCCTGGTCGACATGGATCCGCAAGGCCACTCCACGTTGGGGCTCTCCGTTGGCGAAGTCGCTCCCACCCGAACGATGTACGACGTCTTTCGCGTCAAGACCGGCGGTCCCGAGATCGCGATCGCCGACATCACGCGCCCCGTGGGTGAGAACCTCGACCTCGCGCCGGCCGACATCCTTCTCAGTACGGTGCCCGAGACCATCACCGGCGTACCTGGCCGCGAGAACGTGCTCACCTGGGCCTTCGCCCGCCTGGAAGACCGCTACGACTACATCATCGTCGATTGCCCGCCGAGCGTCGGCCTGCTCACGTTCAATGCCCTCAAGGCGTGCTCCGAGGCGATCGTCCCGATGGATCCCAGCTTTTTCTCGCTGCACGGGATCGGGAAGTTGCTGGAGACGTTTGAGATGCTGGAGAAGGCGACCGGCCACCGGATCGCGGCCCGGGTACTGATCACGCTCTACTCCGGGCGCTCACCGTTCGTGAAGGCCGTGGTGGACGAAGTGCACCGCCACCTGCCGGGTCAGTACTTCGAGACCGTGATCCGCTACAGCGTGAAGCTGGCCGAGGCCGCGAGCCACGGGCTGCCGGTCACACGGTATGCGAGGGAATCGGTGGGATACGAAGACTACCGCAACCTGGCGAAGGAAGTGCTGACCCAGGAAGTGGCGGCGCCACCCGCCGAGGCCCTGGAGACGCTCGTCGCATCGGCTCCGTACGCCACCGCCAAGGGCGTGGTTTTCACCCTGGACGCGCCCGAAGCCAAGACGGTGCAGATCGCCGCCGACTTCAACAACTGGAATCCCGATCGCACCGAGCTGGAGCGGGTTGGCGCGGTCTGGAAGACCGTGCTGCCGCTCGACCCGGGGCGCTACCGCTACCGCTACGTGATCGACGGGACTTGGGTGGCCGATCCGATGAACCCTCTGGTCGAGCCGAGCCTCTACAGCGGCAACGATTCCTTGTTCGTACTCGAGGAGCCGGCAGGGGCGGCGGTGCTGACCGGCGGAGTGAGTCGTGGAACCTAAGCCGCTGGGCCGCGGGCTGGAGCAGGTGTCACGCGTCTTTCTGTCGGAGGCCGCCACCCAGCGGTCGCCTCCTCCCGATGAGCCGGACGCGGGGTCGTTCGTCGTTCGCCGTGCGGCCCGAGTCACGCGGCCACACATCGACGAAGCGGTGCGGGACCACGCCGAAGCCATCGAGGAAGGGCTCCGGATCCTCGACCGCGGCATCCCTTGCGCTCCCTGCGGCGAGATCGACTTCCTGGCCGTCGATCGCAAGAGTCAGCTTGCCGTGATCGACCTCGAGACCGCGCCGGCGGACGAGCTACTGATCCGCGGCCTCAGTCATTTCGACTGGATCGTCGGCAACGTGGCGAATCTCCGGCGGATGTACCGGGGCCAGCCGATCAACTTCTCCCTGCAGCCGCGGATCTTGCTGCTCGCTCCGCAGTTCTCCACCCGGGTCCGGTCCGCCGCCAGACCGATCGCGAGCCCGGAGATCGAGTGGATTCTGTACCACGTCGTGGAAGTGCGCGGGCAGACCGGCGTCCTCTTCGAGCGCCTGCCCGCGCTGGACTGATCCGCGAACAACTCGCCCGCGCTGCTCAGCGGGCGCGTCCGCCCCCGCTCAGGCGATCGACTTCGGATTCACTCATCTTGTCCGCGTCGACCCCGTGATGACCGGTCACCCGGTTCCACGCGTCCTTCACGGCATCCTTCACGTTTTCCCAGAGCGCGCCGCCGGGACCCTTACCCTCGAACTTGTCCCAGCCGGTGCGCAGGTCGGTCTGGACCTCGTCCCAGCTCCGCCCCAGGTAATGCCGGCCGGACTCGTACCCATAACGGTACGCCGGCTGGAGATCGTCATATGAAAGACCGGAGGCGTACGGCCGCGACGAGTAGTTGTCGCGCCACCATTTGTCCTCGGCGTCCCAGGTTTGAAAGTCTGCCATCGTTCCCTCCTCAACGGACTCTGCCAGCGGCACTTCATCAACCGGCTATGTGTATGGCGTTGCTCAGCTCGAGGGAGTGATCGGTGTCACCAATCCGGGCCTCCCAGGATTCGATCGATCAGCTCGACCACGCCCGCCCCCGCCTCCCCGGCGGTAACCACGTCGGCCCGCGTCTTGAGCGAGGGAAGCGCGTTGGCCACCGCGACGGTCGAGCCGCAGCAACCCATGAACGCGATATCGTTCTCGGCATCCCCTACGGCCACCGTGTCCGCCGGCGAGACGCCGAGCTCCGCGAGCGCGGCCGTCATGCCGGTTGCCTTGTCGACTCCGTTCGGCAGGATCATGATTGCGCCCTTGTTCAGTACGGTCTGCACGGGCAAGCGGAGGGCTCGGATCGCTTCGGCCACTGTGGCCGCATGCACGTCGGAGGTTGCGACGATCACCCGTCCCACGGCGAGCGGTACGCTCCGCGATTCGAGCTCGCGGATCAGCGTCGGGGCCGGGGCCGTCGCGAGGACACGCTCGGCTCGCTCGGCGGGATCGTACAGCACCGCGCCGTTCTCTCCGACGACGCGGTCGAACAGGGCGATTGAGGGAAACACGTCCAGCAGATCGGGCAGCCGGCGACCGGTTACCAGCACCAGCTTCCGGTCCGACGCGCGAAACCGCTCCAGCGCGGCCAGCGTGGGCGGATCGACCCGGCCGCCGGTGGCGAGGGTGCCGTCATAGTCGGAAGCGAGCGCGCGGACTATTCGAGGCTCGGCTCGACCCGCTCTTCCTCCCGAGGCCTCAGGTGGGGATTCCGGGTGAGTAGGCGGGCGCAGGTGTTCCACCGCAGGATCGCCTCGTCGTTGCCGGCCGGCCGCTGTCCCTGGGCCTGCTCGTACCAGTCCATCGCCTCGCGAAACCAGTCGTAGGCCATCGCCTCCGCGCCGAGGCCGCCGCGCTGGATCTGCGCCTTGCCGCAGCGTTCGCAGATGATGCCGGCATAGTAGGCGCGCTTGTACGGGTCGGTGATGCGCGGCAGAAGCTCCCGCGCGCGCCGCACGCCTTCGGTCGGCCCCGCCACGAACTGATCGGTGATCGCGAGCAGGAGGCTCACCAGCGCCTCCTGGTGGGTGGGATCCAGCTCGAGCACGTCCAGACAGATGCTCTCCGCCGATGTGGGATCGTTGATCATCCGGTAGCGGTCAGCCTTGTGGAGCGCCGCGGCGACGCCGGCCGGCGAGATGGGCTTGAGCTCGAACATGAGGATCACGGCTCCGGTCTTCGGCTGAACACGCGGGTCAGCCGGCGCAGCGGGTCGAAGAACTCGTCCACCACACGTTCCTTGAGCGGGATGATCGCGTTGTCGGTGATGGTGATGTGCTCGGGACACACCTGGGTGCAGCACTTCGTGATGTTGCAGTAGCCCACCCCGTGCGCGCGCCGGAGATCTTCCAGCCGGTCCTCGACGTCCAGCGGGTGCATCTCCAGCGCGGCTACGTGCACCAGGAACCGCGGGCCGATGAACTGGTCATGGAGATGGTGGTCGCGGAGCACGTGGCACACGTCCTGACACAGGAAGCATTCGATGCACTTCCGGAACTCCTGGACCCGGTCGACGTCGGCTTGCGCCATCCGCCAGGTACCGTCGGCCGCGTCGGGTGGACGCGGCTTGAATGGCTTGATCTGCTTCTTAACCTGGAAGTTCCAGGAGACGTCGGTCACGAGGTCCTTGACGGGGGGGAAGCTTCGCATCGGTTCGATCGTGACCGGCTTCTCCAACGGCAAATCGCTGAGCCGGGTCATGCACATGAGCTTGGGCAGTCCGTTCACCTCCGCCGAGCACGATCCGCACTTCCCCGCCTTACAGTTCCAGCGCACGGCGAGGTCGTTTGCCTGTTCCGCCTGGATCTCGTGCACCGCGTCGAGCACCACCATTCCCGGCGACACACGTGTGGTGTAGTCCACCAGCTTCCCGCCGTCCCGGTCGCCGCGCCAGATCCGGAACGTGGCGGTGCCAAGCGGCTCCGGCTTGTGGTCGGGCGGTTGCTTCTCCTCAACGGCGCCGGTCTCGACCAGGTCGGGCTTGAGCGTTTCGGTCATCGGGCCCTACTTCTGCTCGTCGATGACCCGGCCGAGCTCGGCGGGCATCGGCGGAATCGGTTCGCGTGAGAGACGCATGCTTCCGTCCTCGCCCTTCCGGATCACGATGTTGAACTTGGCGTAGGCCGGGTCCTTGTCCGGAAAGTCGTCGCGAAAGTGGCCGCCACGACTTTCCTTCCGCTCGATGGCGCCGCGGGTGACCGCCTCGGAGACGGTGAGCAGGTTCGTGAGATCGAGCGCGGTGTGCCAGCCGGGGTTGTACTCCCGGTTGCCCGCCACGCCGACGCGGCGGGCCCGGTCCTTCAACTCCTCGATGCCCCCGAGTGCCCGCTCCATCTCCGGAGCGCGGCGCACGATCCCCACCAGCTCCTGCATCATCGTCTGCAGGTCCTGCTGCACCTGATAAGGGCCGGACCCATTGCCCCCACCGCGCTCGAATGGTGCCAGGGCTTTTCGCACCGTGTCGTCCACCTGTTTACTGCTCACCTCGGCGGGCCGCTGTCCCCGCGCGAACTCGGCGGCGAACTCACCCGCGCGTTTACCGAACACAAGGAGATCGGACAGCGAGTTGCCACCCAGCCGGTTGGCGCCGTGGAGCCCGGCGGCGCATTCCCCGGCGGCGAACAGCCCCGGCAACGTGGACATCTGGCTGTCGCCGTCGACCCGGACGCCACCCATGATGTAGTGCGTGGTCGGGCCGACCTCCATCGCCGTCGTGGTGATGTCGATGTCGGCGAGCTGCTTGAACTGGTGGTACATGCTGGGAAGCTTCTTGATGATGTGCTTCCGGGCGTCGGGGAGCCGGCGCTTGATCCAGGAAATGTCCAGGAACACCCCACCGTGCGGGCTCCCCCGTCCCTCCCGCACCTCACGCACGATGCAGCGAGCCACGTGGTCGCGGGTGAGGAGCTCGGGCGGCCGGCGCGCGTTCTTGTCCCCCTGGGTATAGCGCCAGCCCTCCTCTTCGTTGTCTGCGGTCTGGCTGCGGTAGTTCTCTGGAATATCGTCGAACATGAACCGGCGGCCGGCGCTGTTGAGCAGTATGCCGCCCTCGCCCCGCACACCTTCGGTCACGAGGATGCCCCGCACACTCGGCGGCCAGATCATGCCGGTGGGATGGAACTGGACGAACTCCATGTCCTGGAGCGCGGCGCCGGCATCGTACGCCAGCGCATGGCCGTCGCCGGTGTACTCCCAGCTGTTACTCGTGATGGAAAAGGCCCGGCCGATTCCGCCGGTCGCGAGCACCGCCGCCTTGCACCGAAACAGCCGGAACCGGCCTCGCTCCCGGTCGTAGCCCAGCACCCCCGCCACCCGTCCACCGCCGGTGAAGATGCGGAGCACGGTGCACTCCATATGCACGTCGATCTGCTGCTGAACCGTGTGATCCTGGAGGGTGCGGATCATCTCCAGGCCGGTGCGATCG